>CANNAV010000059.1 GCA_947502585.1 uncultured Pseudovibrio sp. | reverse complement strand
AACCTAAAGAGAAATCCCACGATGGCTATCTCAATTTCTAAATCAGATAATTTACAGCACTATAGGGACACAATCGCGGCGAGCCCCGGCGGAGGGAAGGGCCTTATATAAGAAGGCCGGACTGTGGGTGTTGAGATTGTCCTGGACCAGTACGACCTTATCGGCGCCGGGAAAGACAGTATCGGAAAGGTCTCTGAGGATAAGAGCGTATTCGATCGCGCCCAGGCCGTATCGGGATCGGCCTGCGGGTCTCGTGAGTCAGCTGCCTGCTGGTCTCGTCCAGGCAGACCAGCGGGCGGGCCGGATCACAGGGGGGAACTTCAGTCTGCTTCTCCGTGCCCCCAAAGACACGAAACCCTAACAGGCCTGGGGCTTTCTTAATTGCAACACCACCCGCCAGGCGGGGCAATTTTGCATGCAGATCAACAGTTGGTAATGGTCCACAAAAAGCCTGCCGGAACGGGTCACAGCAGGCTTTGCTTTGAAACTCGTTGGGTTTTTACAGCTTTACCGGCTCGCCAAGAGCATGGCGGAAACGGAGGACGCTTTGGATGAAGCCGTATTCCAGGGCATCAGCGGTGAAGCCGTGCCCGATGGAGACCTCTGAAATGTACGGTACGCGCTCTATCAGAGCCGGCAGGTTCTCAACGGTGAGATCGTGGCCTGCATTGACCAGAAGGCCAGCTGTCTTTGCACCTTCTGCGGTTGCAACGACTTTCTCCAGCTCAACTTTTTCTGCTTCCTTGTCAGAGTGGCAGGCCCCGTATGGGCCGGTGTAGATTTCGATACGTTCAGCGCCTGCTTCAGCTGCAAGGGTTGGATGCGCTGGTTCCGGGTCCACGAACAAAGAGGTACGAACGCCCCAGTACTTTGCCGTGGCGATTACCTCTTTCAGGAGGTCCATGTTTTCGGAGAAATCCCAGCCATGGTCTGAGGTTTGCTGGGACGGGGCGTCCGGCACAAACAGAACCTGTGTTGGGCGGGTTTCTTTCACCAGTTCCATGAAGCGCTCATCCGGATAACCTTCGAGGCACAGCTCTTTGCCATGGAACTCTTCGCGAAGCATTTTTGAGATGTCTTCAACATCTGTGCGGCGAATATGGCGCTCATCCGGGCGTGGGTGTACGGTGATGCCTTTGGCTCCTGCATTGAGGGCGAGGGCTGCCAGATGTTTAACACTTGGCCACGGAACGTCGCGGCGGTTCCGCAGAACTGCGACAGAATTTACGTTGACGGATAAGCGGCTAGGCGTCTTCATGGGACATACTCTGTTTTGAGCCAGAGCATGTCGCTCTCCTGAGCCGTGCTCTGGCTTTTTGTTCTTCACGTATTCTTACCCGAATATCCGTTCCCACCTGTCGGGGATACGCTCCAGGTTATCAAAATAAAACGGCGTTTTCACAGACTTGCAAAAGACGCCGCTCAATATCAATAGGACAAAATTGTCCCCCAACTGTTAAATTTCATCCTGCAAGTTCTTGAGACCTTGTGAACCGCGTGAAAGTGCGGCAACACCCGTACGTGACACTTCAACAAGACCTAGTGGTGTCAGAATTTCGATGAACTGATCAATTTTATTAGTGCGACCCGTTATTTCGAAAACGAAGTGGTTAATGGTGGCATCAATGACAGTTGCTCTGAACGCTTCTGACAGGCGCAGGGCTTCCAGACGTTTGTCTCCTTCACCACGCACCTTGATCAGGGCCAGTTCACGCTCAAGCGGCTTTTCCTGATTGGAATTGCGTGCTGCAACGGTCAGGTCCCTGACGAGGTGTACCGGCACAAGGCGATCCAGCTGATGGCGGATCTGCTCTATGATCTGAGGAGTACCTGTGGTCACAATCGTGACACGGGAAACGTGTTTCTCATGCTCGGTTTCAGAGACACTGAGACTGTCAATGTTGTATCCACGGCCAGAGTACAGGCCAATCACGCGGGCAAGAACACCAGGTTCATTGTCTACAATGATAGATAGGGTATGTGTTTCGAGGACATCGCTGGTTTCGGCCAGGAAATAGGCCGACAGGGCGTCTGTTTTCTGTGCATTCATATTGGTTCTCCCGGCTTACCTATACCAATGACTTGCCAGCGGTGTCGATGGCGTTTGCGACGGCTTCATCAGTTGCTTCATCCGGCAACAACATTTCGTTGTGGGCTTTCCCTGATGGGATCATTGGGAAGCAGTTGGTCAGCTGAGCGACGCAGCAATCAAACAGAACCGGGCCAGGTGTTTCGATCATTTCCTGAATGGCGTCATCCAGTTCGCCCGGTCTGGTGACACGAATGCCTTTACCACCGTAGGCTTCTGCCAGCTTTACAAAGTCAGGCAGGCTTTCGGTATACGAGTGGGACAGGCGGTTGCCATGCAACAGCTGTTGCCACTGACGAACCATGCCCATGTATGAGTTGTTCAAAATGAACGTTTTAGGTGCAAGACCGTGCTGTACGGCTGTCGACATTTCCTGAATGTTCATCAGGATCGACGCATCCCCTGCAACATTGATGCATAGCCCATCTGGATGGGCAACCTGTGCGCCAATGGCCGCTGGCAGGCCATAGCCCATTGTGCCGAAGCCACCTGAGGTAAGCCAATGATTTGGCGATTCAAAGCTAAGGTACTGTGCCGCCCACATCTGGTGCTGTCCAACCTCGGTGGAGATGTAAACATCCTTGCGGCCTTTGATCGCTGCGTTCAGACGCTGTAACGCATACTGAGGCATGATGATATCGTCGCTGTGACGATAGGACAGGCAATCGCGTGCACGCCACCTGGCGATCTGGGTCTGCCATTCCTTTAGCTCTGGCTGAGAGCGGAAGCTGGAGGCGCGCCAGATGCGAACCATGTCTTCCAGAACGTGTGCAACATCGCCAACGATTGGCAGGTCAACATGAACGATCTTGTTGATGGATGAGGGGTCGATGTCGACGTGGATCTTGGTGGAACCTGGTGAAAAAGCATCCAGGCGGCCTGTGATGCGATCATCAAAGCGTGCGCCGATGCAGATCATCAGATCACAATCGTGCATGGCCATGTTGGCTTCATAAGTGCCGTGCATGCCCAACATGCCGAGCCACTGTTCACCAGAGGCCGGATAAGCGCCCAGACCCATCAAGGTGGATGTGATCGGGAAGCCTGTCTGGTCTACAAGTTCACGCAACAGCTGACTTGCAGATGCACCTGAGTTTATGACGCCGCCACCTGTATAGAAAACAGGGCGTTTGGCTTTTGACATCAGCTCAACAGCTGCACGAATGGCAGTCATGTCACCTTTCAGCTGCGGTCGGTAGCTTTTGTGGTTACTTGGGTTTGCCTGTGGGCTTTCATAGGTGCCGGTCGCAAACTGAACATCCTTTGGAATATCGACAACAACAGGGCCGGGACGACCAGACTGTGCTACATAAAATGCCTCATGCAGAATGCGAGGCAGATCATCAACGTCTTTCACCAGCCAGTTGTGCTTGGTGCACGGCCGGGTGATGCCAACGGTGTCACATTCCTGGAACGCATCAGATCCAACAAGGTTGGTTGGTACCTGACCGGTGATGCAAACCATTGGGATGGAATCGAGCATGGCATCTGTAAGAGCAGTCACCATGTTGGTTGCACCCGGACCCGAGGTGACCAGAGCAATACCGGCTTTCCCGGTAGAGCGTGCATAACCCTCAGCAGCATGGCCTGCGCCTTGCTCGTGGCGGACAAGGATGTGCTGGATCGCATCCTGCTGGATCAGCTCATCATAAATGGGTAGAACTGCGCCACCAGGGTATCCAAATACATGCTCCACCCCGTTGTCCCTCAGCGCCTGGAGAACCATTTCAGCGCCTGTCATCTCCCGTTGCATCATCAAGTCCTTGTTGCCTGTATCCGCTCGTTCTGCCTGATTGAAGGGTGTGCAATCAATCCGACTGTTTGTTTTGCAGGGGGGGCTCTTTTAAACATCACTGCAAATTAGCCATAAAAAAAGGAGCCATTTGGCTCCATGTGCGCGTCTGACCGTTCCGAGAGAGCTTGCTCACTCCGGCGACGCGCGTCCCACCACGATAAGAAGAAGAAAATTTTGCATTCTGGTTTTGGGAGCCTCAGGGCTCCACTCTCCCTTAACATAAGTCCAGGCTACAAGAGTTCACCGCGCTCTTCCGATAAATCGCGCAGGTAAACTACTGGAATTCGGGGTGAGATTAGACTTAGATATGTAAAGGCGTCAAGTGGCTTCTTCTTTATGTTGCGCAGCAAAGACCTCTTGTTTTCTTGAGTTATCTGCAATAGTCAGAGTGGGTTGCAGAAGTTTCCTGCTGGAATTTCGTAATCGGTTTGACTATATCGGCTTATTAAGCGTAATTGCTTCACTTGAAAGAACCGGAGAAATACGGGATTATGCAGCGCTATGCTGGCGGGCTTCTTTAGCTGCAGTGCACGCCTGTGACTGGTGGAGAGATTCAGGATTTCCATGGCTGGGCTGCCTATGAAATTTTGTGTTGGACTAATTGATAAGAAGAGGGCATTGCTAAAATTGCTGTATTTTTTCGCATTTTGCACCTTTTTAAATTGTGTTCATGCTGCGAAAATTCGTAGATTTACTGCGATTAATCTGGGAGAAGTATACTTTACACAAGACATTTTTTGAAAGTTGCACATTGGGCCTTGCGCTCTTGCTCAAGGCTTTATATACACCCGCTATCGCTTCGGCGGGAAACGTTTTGGGTGTATAGCTCAGTTGGTAGAGCAGCTGACTCTTAATCAGCCGGTCCTGGGTTCGAATCCCCGTGCACCCACCAAATTACCCCGTAAAATCAAGCGGTAGATAGGCTCCGAAAGGGGCTTTTTCTCATTCTGAAAGCAGCCCCAAAATCCATTCTGAAAAGCTTTTGGGCGAAAATAACTAGTAATCGTAGCATATGTGGATGTATTATGCTGTTTTTTTTGTAGATAACAGATTGTGCATCTGACCAGTCCTGAGCCCATGTTTTACTGAATAGGGAGGTTCTGAGTTGTAGGACATCATGAGCTCCCTCGCGGCTCCACTGCATTTTCTGACTTCTTTTCTGCCGGCTATTGATTATATTGTCGACCGTTACTTCAGCTAAAGTACTGGTAAAGTGCAATCCTTCGGCCTGCCTTTCCTGATAATTTACCAGATAGGTCAGGTTATTCTCAATGTATCGACGCAGGCCGTCCAGTTTCTCCAGAAGAGCTTTATCCGTAATATCAGTTACCAGTGAAGCAAGCCGTTCAAGGGCTGTGTTTCCATTACCATGCCATAGGTGCCACTTGACCTTTTCCAGCCTTTGGTGATGCGCTTTCCCGCCCCATTCAATATGACTGTAAATCGTTTGGTAATATGAAACCAACCGGGAACCTTAGTAAGCGTGTGGCAGAGCGGCTCCAGGCTACTGGCCCCATCCGTCAAACAAGTAATGTGCGTCTTTGCTGGTACCGCTCCTTCTTTACGACAGGCATGTATCGCCAGGGCTTTAATCACGTGTTGCTGATCGCATAAGGCTGAAGCAACACTGGTTTTTGGGTTACTTCCTTGTGATGATTATCAACTCCTCTAATGTTTTCAGGTTGTCAGACGGTGGCCGTCATTGCTTCAGATGGCCGTGGAACGTTCCCTTTAGCCTTTAGGCAACCCGCCATCAATAACGGCGATTAACTGGTCGGCTGCAACTCTCGGCATTCAGGTTTCCTGATGCCTGTCAGTACCTGTTCCCAGCCCCTGCAAGGCTTGCTTTTCCAATAGATCAGGGTGGATGGAGGTGCCATAAATGGCTTCTACGGTGTAGGGACTACTCCATCCGCAGGTACACTTTCTGCGTTGTATGGACACGTCATGATCCCTCAGGCTGCGTGAAGTTTAGATTTTCGGACGCCAGACTTGTGGTTCTTCTTGCCGCATGGGGACATTGCGCATCATCATTACACAGAGCTGACTGATGACGGATCTTAAAATCCTGAAGAGACTGAAGCAGTTCTATCTGCTCTGAGTGTAAATACCCCAGATCTTTCAACTGACCGGCTTTGCAGACCTCAGCATCCCTGATAACCTCAGTTTCGATCACCTGTTGGGTTTCTGCGTTATAGTGCTCAACCGTAATCCGAATTGCCGTTTTCATTGATTATGACCTGCTCTGAAAATCGTTTGACTAAACTATAGCACATATCATCCATATATGCGACGTTTACCGCCCTCTTTCAGCTCTGCTGATTGGGGGCGGTGTCAGATCAAGTCGCGAATTCTACAGCTGAACTGCCGCTCTGATTGCGTTTTATATGTACCCTATTATGAGGATCAGATTTGAGCACGCCGCGCTCAATTACATTTAGGCGTCATACTCTAAAACTTTGTTTCCTGCGTATCCTTGTTCGAAAATCGGATGTACTTTTCTGGAACAAGCTCTAGTTCTTCGCTTTGTCGACCAGCTGGCCAGCGGAGATCCAGGGCATCATTTCACGGAGCTTTGCACCAACTTCTTCAATTGGGTGCTCGTCGTTCAGGCGGCGGGTTGCTTTGAATTTGGCGCCACCAGCTTTGTATTCCTGAATCCACTCAGAGGTGAAGGTGCCGTTCTGGATCTCGTTCAGTACGCGCTTCATTTCTGCTTTGGTCTGGGAAGTTACGATGCGCGGGCCAGTCTGGTACTCACCCCATTCTGCAGTGTTGGAGATGGAATAGTTCATGTTTGCGATGCCACCTTCGTAGATCAGGTCTACGATGAGCTTCACTTCATGCAGACACTCGAAATATGCCATTTCTGGTGCGTAACCAGCTTCGGTCAGTGTTTCAAAGCCTGCTCGGATCAGTTCAACCAGACCACCGCAAAGAACTGCCTGCTCACCGAACAGATCGGTTTCACACTCTTCACGGAAGGAGGTCTCAATAATGCCGGAACGGCCGCCGCCAACGCCGGATGCGTATGCCAGACCGAGGTCCTTTGCGTTGCCTGTTGCGTCCTGGTGAACAGCGATCAGGCAAGGTACACCGCCGCCTTTCTGGTATTCACCGCGTACTGTGTGGCCCGGGCCTTTTGGTGCAACCATGAGAACATCAATGGTGGACTTGGGCTCGATCAGGCCGAAGTGAACGTTGAGGCCGTGAGCGAAAGCGATTGCTGCGCCGTCGCGGATGTTGCCGACAATTTCTTCTTTCCAGATGTCTGCCTGCAGCTCATCAGGAGTTGCCATCATCATCAGGTCTGCGTCTTTTGCAGCTTCTGCAACAGTCTTACAGGTGAAGCCGTCTGCTTCAGCTTTCAGGCGTGTTGTGGAGCCTTCGCGCAGAGCGATGGTGATGCCTGCAACGCCGCTGTCTTTGAGGTTCATTGCATGTGCACGGCCCTGAGAGCCGTAGCCGATGATGGTGATCTTTTTGCCCTTGAGCAGGTTCAAATCGCAATCGCGGTCGTAATATACGCGCATGGTACTACCCTTTGTTTCGTTCGTGCTCTTCCCGAAGCACGTGTGATTTAGCTTTAATTCTGTGCTCCGTAGAGCTGTGTGAACTGTCTGACAGCTGTTTCAGCAGCCTGTTCCAGGTCTTTTGCTGATTCCCGAGCGGCGGCGCCCAGAAGCATGCGGATGTGCTGGTCGCGGACGACCAGCCCGTAAAGAGTGCTGTAGGCTTCCTGCGGATCTTCGCAGTGCAGGTATCCAAGTATGCATCCTTTTTCCAGCAATGCTGTGGTCTGTTTGCCAATGCGGGCGCGGCCACTCTTTTCGAGAATGGCGCCAAGACCAGTTTCGGATTTGCTGGCTTGCCCGATGGCAAGTCTGTTCAGGGACAGCGAAACGTCGCCGGAGATGGTCTCCAACAGGTTTCTGGCAAATTCTTCCAGAGCGGCGCGCAGGTCGTCGTTGCTCATGTTTGCTGCTGGATCAGCACCCGGAAAAACCTTGGAGGCTTGGCGGGTGACGATAGCAGCTAACAACCCATCACGATCTCCAAACCACTTGTAAAGGCTCTCTTTGGAGCATCCTGCGGCGCGGGCAATGGCGGCTGTTGTCAGCGCTTTTTCGCCGCCCTCCACCAGCAGCTCCAGGGCTTTGTCCAGTACCGCCCGCTGGCGATCTGTAAAGTCTGGATGTTCCGGATCTGTGGACATATGTGGTTCTGATTCCGCCGGTCTGGTCTGTTTGGTATAGGTACCGTACGGTACGGTTCTGTTATGCCGCAGAATCGAAATAGATGCAATAGGAAACCGGGCATGGTTCAGACCGAGTGAATACTTTTGTGTCGCTGGCAGGTTTCAGTGGAGGCACACGTCGCGCAGGTTAATTGCAATATCCCGGCTCCTGCGATCCGACTATTCATTGTTGATCAATCATAGCACCCGTACATGCAAACACGTTTACCGCCGGAATCTAAACGGTCTGTTGGCCTCCAGGCTAATTTACGCATTAAACCCCATGCCATTTCCTGGCAGGGAAACCTGTGCCCGGTGTTCCCTGAAAAACGCTGTTTTGAACCATGCGAAACTTCAATGAATTCCAAAAACATAGCTTCTCAAGTTAGCGCCTTTGGGGCTTTGCTCAGGTCTCTTCCCCAATATAGTCCTGATCTTTTATTCGTGTAATACTGAGGATACAAAGCCCATTCCCCGGCAAGCTTTTCTAGAACAAGCTACCCTGAGCATCTGGATCAACAGCACTTTTTTTCTTTCTCGCAGGAGCCTTAGCCTGCTTTGCTTTTGTCTGGGCCACATGTTCCTCCAGGCTCTTTGGAGGCGGAGTTGGCTCCGCAGATGCCGGCATCGGCTTGACTGCTCGCGCAGGTGTTGGCGTGACACCACCTTCATCTGCGACAGCACTGACAGTGCCGCCCTTCATCTCAAGTTTCAAAGGCTGCCCGGAAACAATGCCCTGTGCACTTGCCAGTGGGGTGCCGCTTTCATCACGAATCACTGCGTAACCACGATCAATCACCCGTTCATAGCTGAGTGAACTTAAAAGTCCGGAAGAGTTGTTGAGGCGTAGACGCTGCCTTTGCACCTGATTGGAAAATGCAGCTGCTGCACGGTCTTTCAAGACCTGAAGCCGTTCGCGTCCCTGTGTAACTTGCCGCCTGAGTGTGACAGGGCGCAAACCAGACGAAACTGCTGTAAGAGAGTTTCGATGGATCCGGGCATTCATCTTAAGGCCGTGCTCAAGACGACCAGCCACCATATCAAATCGCTGGCGAGGAAGAGCGAGAAGATCTCGTGGAGCCGGAAGCGCGGCACTTGCTGCCCGTAGCTCTGTCCGGCGCGTTTGTAACAAGCGCAAAAGGCCGGTTGAGAGACGGCGGGACAGATCACCCACCTGAGCAGTCATCTCAACCTTTACCGGAACTGCAAACTCAGCCGCACCAGTTGGCGTAGGTGCGCGCACATCGGCGGCCAGATCAATCAGTGTCCAGTCAGTCTCGTGGCCAACAGCTGAAATTAGTGGGATTCGTGAGTCAGCTGCTGCACGAACCACCGCCTCATCATTAAAGCCCCAGAGGTCTTCAATCGAGCCACCACCGCGCGCGACGATCAGAACATCGGGGCGTGGAATCTCTCCATTTGCCTCAAGTGCGTTAAAGCCACGAATACCAGCCGCAACTTCAGAGCTGCAGCTCTCACCTTGCACACGAACTGGCCACACCAAAACATGCAGCGGAAAGCGGTCACTGATGCGGTGCAGGATATCGCGAATAACCGCACCTGTTGGTGAGGTAACAACGCCAATTACGCGCGGCATACGTGGTAAAGCAATCTTGCGTTCTTCAGCAAATAAGCCTTCTGCTGCCAGTTTGCGCTTGCGCTCCTCCAGCAAAGCCATCAACGCGCCGGTACCCGCTGGCTCAAGGCTATCAATCACCATCTGGTACCTGGATTGCCCCGGAAACGTGGTGATCTTACCCGTTGCGATGACTTCAAGGCCCTGCTCTGGCTGCACTTTGAGCCTGGATGCATTGCCACGCCAGATAATGCCCGAAAGCACGGCTTTATCGTCTTTCACATCCAGATAAATATGCCCTGATGCTGGTTTGCTCACCCGGCCCAGCTCGCCTCGCACGCGGATATAATCAAATTTGTCTTCAAGCTCGCGTTTGATATCGCCAGAAATCTCGGAGACGGTATATTCAGCAATGTTGGAGCGTTCAGACAATGTCAGACTTCTTTCATATGCGGCAAATCCTGAGCGCGTATATTTGCCTGGCTACAATCAGATATACGCAACCTGTTTCAAACCATTTTCTTATTCTAGCCTGCGACAATTGCAAGGGGGAACAGTGAGAAGTGTTGCCAACTGTTGAGACATTGAGTTCTCACCAGCAAATCTTTAAGTGCAAAGTGGTGTCTGCCCTGTGATTGTCATATGGTGCCCTATGTTACGCAATGAGTTTCGTATGCAACGATTATTTATCGATCTGGATCTCCGCGCAGGCCTCCATTTGGAGGTTGATCGCGCACAGGCCAACTACCTCATGAATGTCCTTCGCATGAAGGAGGGGGGCGAGGTGCTCGTCTTCAACGGCAAGCATGGCGAATGGCGCGCTCAGATATTTCCGACAGGACGCAAATCCTGCGAGTTGATCGTTACTGAGCAGTTGCGCGAGCAAACACCAATGCCAGACCTGGATTATCTGTTTGCACCGCTGAAACTTGCGCGTCTGGATTACATGGTTCAGAAGGCAGTGGAGATGGGAGCGGGGCGTTTGCGCCCGGTGATCACCCGGTTCACCCAAAATCCGAAGGTCAGGCAGGAGCGTATGGAATCCAACATGCTTGAAGCCTGTGAGCAATGTGGCGTGCTGTCCATTCCCTCTGTGACGGAGCCGACACAACTTGAAAAACTCCTTTCAACGTGGGAACAGGAAGAAGGTGATCGCCAGATTATCTTCTGTGACGAAGGCCACAGCACACACAATCCGCTGAACGCGCTCAACGATATTCCTAAAGCACCTCTTGCCGTATTAATCGGTCCGGAAGGTGGGTTCTCAGAGGAAGAGCGGGCGCTTTTGCATAGCAAACCATGGGTCCATGCTATCCCGCTCGGCCCCCGGATTTTAAGAGCAGATACTGCTGCCGTCGCGGCTTTGGCGGTTGTTCAGGCAAAATTGGGAGATTGGTTCTAAGGTACCTCCAAATGGAGGCCTGAATGGACCTGAATAACAAGACTGCTGACTCTGAAAAGCAGCTCCTTAAAGAGAACCCGGAAAAAAAGGACTATAAAAGATGGCGCTTGTCCATCTCTGCAGTCTTCAGCATCGGTGCGGCTATGTTATTGGCCTTAATTGGTGGCTCCATGCTTTTTTATGTGTCTGATGCCACCAGCCGTCAGACAATTGCAATCATGCGCGAAACAGGGGCTCTCATTGTTGAGCGCGGTCTTGAGGTTGTTGAAGACTTCTTCCGTAACGAGGAACGTATGGGATTGCTGGCGGCCGAAGTCCTGTCAGATCCACTCATCTACAACGCCCCTGTAGCCTTACGTGAGCAGTTGATTTCCATCCTGTCACGCCAAACCAATATTAAGCGAATTTCTTACACTTTTCCAACAGGACGCAGGATTTCAGTTCAGCTGAACCATGCGGACCAGCCAATTCTCCAAACAATGGTCACACCGCCGAATGAACAGGATATGGAAATTGGCAATCATCGCTGGGCGCTGCCTTATTATGATGAGGGCAGTGGAGAAACCTTTATGCAGTTTGCCATCTACATCAGAAATCCCGTCGGTAATACAATATCCAGGCTTACACTTGATTATCCGACAGCTCTGCTGAACCAGTTGACGACGCGCATCAAGTGGCGTTCATCTCAGGTTCCTTTTATTCTTTATGGACGTGATCAGGTTCTGGCGAGCACAGAACGGGCATTTCTGAGCTTTAAACCGAGTAAATCAAAACCGATCCCTTTGATTTCAGATCTGAGCAGTACCCCTCTCAGTTCTATCTGGACAGATAATCTGAATCGAAAGTCACTCAACACCATCTACAGCGCACACATTGACGCGACCACGCACGGTACTTACCTGTATCTTTATGATGAGCTGAGAAATGGCAGTCGTTTTCCCATCATTGTAGGAAGTTATGTGCTGGCCTCTGAATTCAGTGTGCCCTTTGACAACTTGCACAAGATCTTTATTGCTGCCACGGTCTTTTTAGCCATTGGGGTGCTCCTTATGTTTCTGATTGGGCGGAAACTGGCAGCTCCATTTGTTGCCCTTGGTGCACAGGCATACGCTATTCGCACGTTGAATATGGAAGGTTTGAGTGCTCTGCCAGTGTCGCGGCTTAAAGAAGTTGATCAGGCCAATAAAGCATTTAATTCAGCGGGTGTTGCGCTGAGTGCCTTTTCACGATACGTGCCTAAAGACCTTGTCAGAGTGTTGCTGGAACGAGAATTTGAAGGTCTCAACAGCACTGAGCTTCGTGAGATGACAATCCTCTTCTCTGATATCGCAGGGTACACCGATGTTGCTTCCAAGTTGACAGCAGAAGAGACCACGTCTCTGCTTAACAGCCACTTTCAGGAACTTGCGGATTGCATAAGTCAGACCCATGGAACCATCGATAAGTATATCGGAGATGGGTGCATGGCATTTTGGGGTGCCCCGGAAACCATGGAAAACCACGCGCAAGCAGCTATCGATACAGTGCATCTCATTGTGCAAAGGCTGGAGAAAGAACTCGAAAACGAAGAGGGCGCGATTGAGAAGCTGCGTTTACGCATAGGTGTTCATACAGGCACGGTAGTGGTCGGCAATATCGGTGCGATTGAGCGGATGAACTATACTGTTGTCGGAGACGCTGTAAACGTAGCTGCGCGTCTTCAGGAGCTTGGCAAGAAGATTGATCAGGAGGCCAGAGTGATTGCCCTGGCCAGCAGAGCGACTGTGGACTACCTGAGCGATAAATCTGAGACCAGACACCTGGGTGACTATCAGCTCCGTGGGCGCGAAGAGGCCGTTGATGTCTACAGGATTGTTTAGCTTAGACATCACTATTGAACTCAATGCAATCAAACTAACTCTCTTAAACCAGTCATCATTAATCAGAACCTTTAGGCCTATTTTCGACTTCTGATTGAACCATGCCGGAAATTGGCTGCTGGATAATCTTTATTACCTCAAACAACACGTGAACTTTTTATAACAGGAGCAGGGGTGTAAGGCATCTTTTGGAACAATCAGAAGGAGATCGGCGCAGCATGATCACAAGGTGCCTGCGCATTCGACCTGCTTGATCCACTCAATTTGGCCAGTATCCCGTAATTTAATCGTCAAACTGCGGGTTTTGACTCATTGAAAGGATCCTTAAAACAAATCACAGTGAAACTCTGAAATATGTTCGGCGGACTTTCGGAATATGTTCGGCTCAGAACAGTTTCGAGCCGTTGCGGAGGAGGAACCGCGAACGGTTCATTGGGAGAAGGGCGTGCTATTGGGATAGCACGCCCCTGTTTTTCAAAGAGTTTATCGCCGAAAAGTGGAAACCGGCTATCGGATAAAGATGCGCAAGGGCAAAGCCTAAATGATCAGACTTCTTAAGGCGTAAGAAACCACTGTAATGGAGAGGACGCCTGCTAGCCAAAGAACTGCAAACCAAAGCAGCCGCTTCCATAAAGGTTGGTTAACTTCTCCGGTTTTATCGGGGCTCATCAGTGATACCCATCCGTTGATTTGATCTTCCCACGGAACACATAGTACGCGTAGCCTGTGTAGGCGAGGATCATCGGGATAAGGACGACAGCTCCCACAAGCAGGAACTTCAGACTTTTGTCAGGCGCAGCCGCTTCCCGGAAGGTATAAACATGTGGCACCAGATACGGGTAAATACTGATACCCAGTCCCACATAGGCCAACAGGAAGATCCCCAGTGATGTGAGGAATGGTGTGTAATCTGCATTGATCGACAAAGCGCGCCACAACACCAGCGTAGTGACGGCAACAAGAACCGGAAGCGGAAATGTGAAAAGGAAATAGGGGTAGCTGAACCACTTCTCCATAATTTTCTCATTGATGAACGGCATCCACATGCTGACCAGCAGAAGGAAGCAGATCAGGACGACAGTCGCATATCTTGAGACGCGGCGGAAGTGCGCTTGCGGCACGCCTTCCAGCTTCATCACGAGCCATGTGGACCCAAGCAGGGCGTAGCCGGAGATCACAGCAAAACCAGTCATGACGGAAAAGGGTGTCAGCCAGTCCCACCAGCCGCCAGCATAAGCCCGGTCAACCACGTCAATGCCTTGTACAAGTGTACCAAGCACCAGCCCCTGACAGAACGCTGCAACGACAGACCCTGCAAAGAAGGATATATCCCAGAATGGTCTGCTCTCGACAGATGACTTAAAGCGGAACTCAAAGGCGACACCTCTGAAGATCAGCCCGATCAGCATGCCGATTATTGGTGCGTAGACAGCAGGCATGATAACCGAGTAAGCCAGTGGGAAAACAGCAAACAAACCTCCGCCTCCAAGTATGAGCCAGGTCTCATTCCCATCCCAGACAGGAGCAACACTGTTCATCATCAATGTACGTTGATCAGCGTCTTTGGTGGTTGGGTACAAAATCCCGATGCCAAGATCAAAGCCATCCAAAGTCACATAGGCGAAGATCGCAACTGCAATGAGAAAACCCCAAATGAGCGGATAATCAAGAACCATGGGGACGATCTCCCTTATGTGGTTGAAGGGCCTGTGCAGGAGTGATGCCTGCGGTTCTGACGGGTATGCCTTCCTCTACGCCCTCGCTTGTATCCGGAGATTTTGCCATGGCGCGGAAGATATAGAAGATACCAATGCCAAAGACGGTACAGTATACCGCTATTAAGATGATCAGAGATGCCCAAACGGCAGGTGCTTCAATGGGTGAGGCGGATTCTGACGTTCTGAGTAACCCATACACCGTGTAAGGTTGTCGGCCAACTTCGGTTATTGTCCAACCGGCGATGACGGCGATGAAACCTGTTGGTCCCATTATGATGGAAGCGCGGTGAAGCCATTTATCTTCATAAAGCCTGCCACGAAAGCGGGACCATAATCCCCATACGCCAACCAACAACATCAAACTGCCAATACCAACCATGAGGCGGAAAGCCACAAATACGATTGCCGCAGGTGGCCAGTCTTCTCGTGGGAACTCTTTCAATCCCGGCACGACACCATCAAGGCTGTGAGTCAGAATGATGCTGGAAAGATAAGGGATCTCGACTTTGTACTTTGTTTCCCCAGCGTTCTCATCGGGCCATCCAAAGAGTATGAGCGGTGCAGGGCCTTGAGACTCAAAGTGACCTTCCATGGCTGCAATCTTGGCGGGCTGATGCTCCAGAGTGTTGAGGCCGTGAAGGTCCCCGACAAGCATCTGGATTGGCGTGACAACAATCATCATCCACATTGCCATGGAGAACATCACCTTTGCCGCCTCATTAGTGCGGTCCCGCAGCAGATGGTAAGCACCCACAGCAGCAACTACAAAGGCAGTGGTCAGGTAAGCGGCCAGCACCATATGCACCAGCCGGTAAGGGAAAGATGGGTTGAAGATAATCTCCCACCAATTTGCTGGGACAAACTGGCCAACGTCATTTATCGAGTAACCAGCCGGCGTCTGCATCCAGCTGTTTACAGAAAGAATCCAGAAAGCGGAAAGGGCCGTGCCAATTGCAACAACTACAGTGGCGAAGAAGTGTAACTTCTTGCCAACACGGTTCATGCCAAACAGCATAATGCCAAGGAAACCTGCTTCCAGAAAGAAGGCTGTGAGCACCTCGTATCCCATGAGCGGCCCAACGACCGGTCCGGCTTTTTCTGCAAAGACAGACCAGTTGGTGCCAAATTGATATGCCATGACGATACCGGAAACGACACCCATAGCAAAAGTGAGTGCGAAGATTACGATCCAGAACTTGAAGACACGCAAGTATACATCACGCCCCGTCCATAACCATAAGCCTTCAAGCGCAGCAAGAAAACTTGCCAAGCCTATAGTAAAAGACGGAAATATAATATGGAACGCGACGGTGAAAGCAAATTGTAACCGAGCCAGATCAACTGCTAAACTGTCCATGTAAACACCTGTCGATTGGGTGTGCTGATTTTAATCATGAAATTACGTAGCGTAGCTATGTTAAATAATTATGTTTTCCGCGATCCATTACCAATACCGCCCAAGACATAAGGCACTTGTCTTTGCTGTAGTAACTGTTTCCCTGAAAAAGTGAGTCGCATCATAAATAACACGCTATGCAAAGTGTCGCATAATCTCTTCTTATGCCCGATTCGATAAAGCACTATCCAGTTTTTATTAAGTCTAATTCCAGTATTTGAGTTTGCCAGAAAATAAAGGCTGTGCAAACCAGTAAAGCAGTAGCAAACCACCTGGATTCGATATGAAAGCGACCAGCGACCAAAATTCGGATTGACTGATGACGTACAACCGCCGCATTGGGACAATCAGATTGGCCAGGATCACTCGCCAGTGCAACTGTACTCGCGGTATAGGGCGTGAGGCAGCGATGCCCATGTGTCTTTGACCGTCTAAAGTAAAGGAACGCGAATGCAAGCCTGGCACGGCCCCACTGAGGGGCAGCGTGACCAGATTTACGCTTTGATGAAACCAATCTGAGCCAGCAGACCATTGCGGCTCAGATTGGTTTCCACAAATCAATGATTTGCCGTGAGCTCAGGCGCAACAAAGGTCTGCGCGGATATCGTCCAGGGCAAGCCCATCGGCTGGCTTGTTCACGCCAGCCCTCTGTACCACGCATCCGTATTTCAGGTGGGAGGTGGGCCCGGATTGAAAAGCTGCTCCGCGAGAACTGGAGCCTGGTGCAAATCAGTGGTTACCTGATGCTAATAATGAGCCAAGCGTCAGCCTGGGGTGGATTTATCATCATATCTATACTGATAAGCGTAACGGGGCACTCTTCAACACCCCGACCAAATTTCACCGGCTGTTTCTAGACCGGTAGAGCTATGAAAATATGCCTGAGGCTTTCCTTCAGAATGGAAGTATAGCCAGCAAACCTGCTGCGTTTTCAGGCCGAAACTGGCGCCTAGGTAATAAAACTACCCAGATAGCTGAGGATAATTATTTGTGATGTATATCACGAATGGATGAAGTTGTTCACTGCAAGCTCCTCCGTTTCCTTTCCAACCAGGAGTTCAAAATGAGCCGGGTTGCCTCAATATACGTAGTTATGCGCAACTGAATGTGCCATAACTCTCCATCAAAGGGAGAATTACTACATGTTCTCTATATTCCAACTCTAAGGCGAATGATTTTCTTTGAATCTATTTTGGGAGCTGGCGTATTTCGAGAGATAAATCAAATAATGAAGCAATTTTATTTGTATTAATAATTGTTATGAATCGATGTAAACTCATGAAAAATTTAAAAAGACTGCACTACTAAAGAACTATATTCCAACTTTTGGTTTTCTTTTCAACATTTTGTTGTATACTCATATCAAAATGTTATGTATTGGGGAAATGTTATGGATTGGGGACATGACAGCACTATTAGACTTAGATTCTCTGCGAACTCTGGTAATGATTGCTGATGCTGGGAGCTTCACACGAGCAGCAGCAGAACTCGATAAAACGCAATCGGCGATTTCAATGCAAATGCGTCGTATGGAAGATAAGCTGGAGCGAACGGTTTTCCGGCGAGAGGGCCGGCATTCAAAGCTGACTGAGGATGGCGAGCTCTTGCTGCGTCATGCCCGTCAGATGCTTCGGTTGAACGACGAGACATTAGCTATGTTCCTGGAGCGAGAAGTGACCGGTAAGGTTCGTCTTGGTCTTACGGAAGGTGTAGACGAAACTAGGACCGCAAAAATCATCTTTGAGTTCTCTAAGAACAATCCCAAAGCTGAAGCATCCATCATAAGCGCTCCGGCAGCTGACCTTCGCCAGGCTCTGGCAGAAGGCAAGCTGGATCTTGCAATCATCGGTAGCCTCGCAGATGATGCTGAAGCTGGTGAGGGGAGTATCCTTTCCAATGAGCGTCTCGTCTGGGCAGCTGGTGCCAATTTCAGACTTGCGAACGAGAACGAGCTGCCATTGGCTGTTGGTTTAGAACAATGCGGCATCCGAAAAGCTGCTGTTGAAGCGCTTGAGGGTGATGAGTGCGCATTCCGCATTCAATACAGTTCAAGCAACCCAGGGCTTGTTAAAATGACAGCAGCTAGCGGTCTGGCTATTACAGTTCAGCCACGCTCATCCCTTGTTGCAACAGAGGCTGGTCTGCTGGAACTGGAAGGCCTGCCAAAGCTGCCGAACTACGTGGTGAAGCTGGTGCGCGGCAAGGAGAGTTACTTCAAAGCAGCAAATGCGTTGAGTGATTATCTGGCAAAGGCCTTCGAAAAGACCGCAGCCTCAGCCTGAGTGGCTTACTAAGAATAAGTTCACTCTATCGGAAAAGAAAAGGGCCTGCACAATGCAAGCCCTTTTCATATGTGGGTGATGGAATTTTGGCGACTCGTTTAGGGGGAGAGTCGCCAATTGAGGCTCCCACATAAATTATGCGCGTTGGCGTCGCTTTTCCATATCGGCGCAGCGCCGTTCACTGGCACGTACACGCAGATGCCAGCTCGGGTCTTTACCATCACCAGCAGAAAGTGCGCTGAGAACGTCATCACGGGTAATGCCTATATCTTCCAGCATACGGTCTTCCAGATGTACAAGTTCAATCATTGCGCAGCGATCCTGGTAGTGTTTCCAGAGCTTTAGAGGCAAGGCAGCCAGAACATGCAACGTGTGAGCCAGTGTCAATGGTTCAAAAGTGCCTGCATTAGCGCGATTCGGGTTGCGATATTCAGGAGGGGTAGGGAATGCAAACGTCATGGTATCACTCTCCCGCGTGGACAAGCTGTTCTGGCCATCCGTTGGAATTTGTATAGGTGGTTGTAAAAGGGAACATTATCTTTCGATATGTCAAATATCACCGAAAAGTAGTAGATAGACAAGAGAATGTTTTCGATTGAAATACATTAGAGATCGTGATTGGTTGATCACGATCAAATGGGAAGGAGCCAATGCCTTATTCAATAGATGTCGATCAGTTGAGAACATTTCTGGCAGTTGCAGAATTGGGAAGTTTTACCAAGGCTGGCGACGCTGTACATAAAACTCAGTCCGCGGTCTCCATGCAGATGAAGAAGCTTGAGGAGCGTATCGGACAGCCAATATTTATAAAAGACGGGCGTAACTCCAGGATTACAGAGCACGGAAGGCGGCTTGTTGAATATGCGCGGCGCATGATTGCTTTAAATGACGAAACGCTCTCTGCGTTTCATGAGCCGGAAATCGCTGGTCGAATCCGGCTCGGCCTGCCAGATGACTACGCAGAACGACTTTTGCCACAAGTACTTGCAGCATTCAATCGACTAAACCCTTGCATCAATCTGGATGTGGAATGTTCCAGCTCCAACGAAATTGGACAGCGAATCCAGAAGGGTGATCTGGACGTGGGAATCGTCACCAGTGGTGACTGCACCAGTGTGCCGGGACAGATTGTACGTCGCGAGCCTCTTCAATGGATAGGCTCACGTGAGCATATCGTCCATGACCAGCGCCCGTTGCGTCTTGCAGTTGGTCCAACAACATGTTCATGGAGACAGGCAGGAGTTGCAGCGCTTGATCATCTGAACGTGCCGCATCAGGTGGTGTACATTAGCGCCAGTGCCGCAGCTCTTGCCGGTGCTGTTAATGCCGGACTGGCCATCGCGATCCTACCGGCAAGTGCTCTGCGACAAGGGCAACGTATTCTTGGAGAAAAAGAAGGCCTGCCACCACTGCCACCTTGTGACATTACTATAATCAGATCTCAAATGGCAATCGAGCCTGTTCATGATGCTCTTTGCCATCATATTGTAGCGTCCATTGGTAACGTCACGATGGAATACAAAGAATTGGAAACAGAAGCCGCTGAATAAGCGTCTTCTGTGATGAGGTGCTTCAGGGCCGCTGGTTCAAAACGCCTGGCGTTTTTTTGCTGAACGGCTGAGCACGATCCAGTTACCACCCAGCGCAAACATCAGGCCAAGAATGGATGTCACAGTCCAGGTGTAACCTTCCATCACAGTGGAAACACCAAGCGCCACAATCGGGAACATCACTGTCGCATAGCCTGCGCGAACAGAACCGATCCGGCCCAGCAATGTCAGATAAGCACCAAAAGCCACGATGGAGCCTATGATCACCATGTAAAGGAAGCTCCAGATAAACTCTGGCGTAAACGGTACCACAAAGCTGGCGCCCTGGAGCAGGCCGTTCACACCAAGAAGAGCGGTGCCATACACCATGCCCCATGCACTGGCAGAGATAACTGAAATCTTGCTGGCTGTCGCGCGAGCAGAGACAATGTTACCAAGACAGAAGCTCAAAGTCCCCAGAACGCATAAGCCAAGCCCGCCCAACGCTGCGATGTTCCAGGTACTGCCTGCAATTTCCTGATAGAACATCAGGCAGATGCCGGAGAATCCAAGAACAGCACCAATTGCGAGCGCCCGGTTTACTTTTTGTTTGAACAGAATGAAGCCAAGCAGGATGTTGAACACAGATGCGAGCGAAAACACCACTGACAACAAACCTGAAGGAAGCTCGCGTGAGCCGTGATAATACCAACCGTCCCAATCATTGACTCGTGTTTATTTGTTTCCTTTTGGTGTTACTTGTGATTGCCTATTGAAG
>CANNAV010000058.1 GCA_947502585.1 uncultured Pseudovibrio sp. | reverse complement strand
AATACTTCAATAGGCAATCACAAGTAACACCAAAAGGAAACAAATAAACACGAGTCAATGATTGGGACGGTTGGTATAACATCCTCAATGAAGGTTACTTTTCTCCCATCAAGGTTTTGACCCTCGATTGCCCGGCAAGTACCATAGGATTTAGGCGCTTTTCGGAGGAACGCCACCGGTAACCCTGTCTCCAGGGATATCGCTGTAGCAAGGGGAATACCTCCAAGTTCCAGGCCAGCGATAATCTCAGTTTCGCGTGGCAGCAGATCTCTCATTGCCCGTGCCAGTGGCCGCAACAATCGGGGCAACCCTTCAAAGCGATATTTGTCGAAATAGTGTTTCGATATCTGTCCGGACCGCAACACAAACTCGCCCTCAAGAGTAGCCACTTCTGTAATGTTTCGCGCGAGATCAGCCAATGACATCTCAGAGTGTCCAGACATCAGTTTTCACCTCCGGACATTATCGAATTTCTATTTGAATGAATGCAACTTGACAGCACTTTTTGGCCTGACATGCGTAAGATAGGCTCAAAACAGCGAGCTGGAGTATCACCAGCTATGTGATATGCTCTAGCGGCTCTTAAGCAGACGTTGCTTTTCACGGTTCCAGTCGCGCGTTTTTTCGGTCTGACGCTTGTCATGAGCTTTTTTACCACGTCCCAAAGCAATTTCCATCTTTGCCCGCCCATCTTCATTAAAGTAGATCTTCAGGGGCACGATAGTCTTGCCTTCTTTCTGAACGGCAGCAAACAGCTTGTTCAACTCGCGGCGATGCATCAGTAATTTACGTGGTCGGCGAGGCTCGTGGTTAAAGCGATTACCCTGGGTATATTCAGGGATGTAGACGTTGTAGACCATCATCTCACCCCGATATTCAGCTGCATAGCTTTCCGCAATATTACTTTTACCCTGTCGAAGAGACTTTACTTCTGTGCCCCTCAGCTCAATACCAGCCTCAAATACATCTTCGATTTCATAGTTAAAACGGGCCTTCCGGTTATCCGCAACAACCTTGCGCCCGGGAACGCCACCTTTTTTGGCAGCCATTTCTATTCCTTCTGTCACTCAGCAAAAAATCTCCGCGCACACAAAACAATGTGCGCGGAACAATACTTTAATTGATCAGGCCAGCATGAACCATAGCCTTGCGAATTGTTTCCTGAGTTTCCCCACTTACTGTGACCAAAGGCAGACGCAGTTCATTTTCTATTTTATTAAGCAGAGACAAAGCATACTTTGGGCCTGCCGGATTTGGTTCAATGAACAGAGCCTGGTGCAGCGGCGCAAGACGATCCTGAATGGAAAGCGCAGTTACAAAATCACCTGCAAGACACGCCTCCTGAAACTGTGAACACAGTGCAGGCGCAATGTTTGCAGTAACAGAAATGCATCCCCGACCACCGTGAGCATTAAATCCAAGCGCAGTAATATCTTCTCCGGAAAGCTGGATAAAGTCATGACCACACAGACGGCGCTGCTCAGAGGCGCGTGCAAGGTTTGCCGTCGCATCTTTCACACCAACAATATTACCAACTTCATGAAACAGATCTGCCATAGTCTGGCTTTCCATATTAATGATGGAGCGCCCGGGAATATTATAAATGTAGACCGGAATATCCACAGAAGCAGCAATCGCTTTGAAATGTGCCTTCAAACCAGCCTGATTAGGCTTGTTATAATACGGCGTAACGGACAAAATCGCGTCTGCCCCCACTTCCTGTGCGTGCTGCGCGAACTCGATAGCTTCAACCGGATTGTTGGAGCCAGCTCCCGCCATAACAGGAACGCGGCCGGCAGAAACCTCAACTGCCATCTGCACGACACGCTTGTGCTCAGCAAAGGAAAGAGTTGGGCTTTCGCCGGTCGTTCCCACAGGCACAAGCCCGTGAGAGCCCTGTTTTATCTGCCAATCCACGAATTCCCGGAAGGCCTTCTCATCCACTTTGCCATCCTTGAAAGGTGTGACAAGTGCTGGAATTGATCCTCTAAACATCTCAGGTTCCTCGTTGGATTAAATATATACAGAGCAAAATTTACCAATCCCCTCAAAGGGGTGGCACACAATAATGAGATCTAGCCTATCTCGGCTACATCACCAAGACTTTCTCTTATAAGATTCCGGAATTTTTTTGTGCTCATATTTAGGCCAGTTTGAAATGTAAGTATGATGGGCCCTTAGGAAAAACATTAAACAGATATTTACCCTGTTTGTGGCAAGCATCATGAGGGACTTTTGGGGAATTAAACCATTCGGTGCATTTATGCCGGATAAACAGCACTCTGGTGAAACGGGCCGACGAGTAGAATGCGTATCCGCGAGTTTCTTCTAGTATCAACACGTGTGAGTGCAATTGCCATTATCACGACAGTTTCAACATCGGCATTTTCCGCTGTACCCTTTTTAAATCACAGTGTTATTCCCGCTCCAAACCCAGCAAAGGTTATGCACAACGTCGCCTTGAGCACACAAAATACTGCTGTTCAAAGCGGAACGTTTGCCGCTACACCACGCTCAAAACCTTCTTTGGATGGCGCGAGCCGCGCGGGCAGAACACAGAACACCCAACTGTCCAGCTATGCCCCGGCAGCCCCCCTCAACACCGGGCAAACTCAGATTTCAAACCGCCCTTCCAGCCCGCAAAATGCACTGGAAGCGACAACTGCGCTGACAAATTTTTATCCACAGGGATTGAGCACAGCTCAAGCAACGGGGTCAGTTGAACCACTTAAAACGGTTCTCAGGCACGTTAAATCCGGACGACTGAACGAAGCGCTGCGTACTCGCAATGCTTTACCAGATAATCTCGACCGTCGTCTGGCGGACTGGTACATTATGCTTCATGGCGGACAACAAACACCAGTCACCCATATCGCCCGGTTTGCAGCCAGTGCACCACACTGGCCAACCGCAAAAATCGTGCGCGCCCGCGGAGAAGTTGCCCTCTCCGCGTCCAACCTGACACCATCCCGGATCATTGAGGCATTCGGCTCCACTCTCCCTGAAACCAAAGAGGGCAAGCTTGTCCTTGCCAAAGCACATATGGCAAAAGGCAGCAAAACCTCAGCCGCAAAACTCATTCGCCCACTCTGGCAAAATACAGTCTTTGAAATTTCCGAGGAAGCTGCAATCCGGTCTGTTTTTGGCAGCCTGCTGCGGCAAAAAGATCATCGTATCAGAGCAGAAATGCTCCTTTACCGCAACAGAGTACGCGCTGCAGAACGTCTGCTTTCTGAACTGTCAAAAGACGAAAAGACTTACATCAGAGCCCGCATCGCGAGCATTCGCAAAAGTAACAATGCACTCAGCAAGTTAAAGAGTGTTCCACGCTCTATGAAATCTGATAGTAACTACCAGTTTGCACTCATCCAGCAATATCGTTTGCAAGGGGATTACGACACCGCCGCAAAGCTGATGGAAGCAGCACCAACTGATCCGGCAGCTTTACTCAACCGGGACAGTTGGTGGAAACAACGCCGCGATATTTCCCGCGAAATGACTGAGGCGGGCAATCCGCGCCGTGCCTACAATATAGCTGCCAGTCATGCAGCTGAATCACCAGGTATGATTGTTGATGCCGAGTTCCATGCTGGCTGGTTTGCTCTGCGCTATATTGGCGATCCACAGCTGGCAGAACCGCATTTCAAACGCATTGCTAAACTCGGTAAAACAACACAAACACTATCCCGCGCCTACTATTGGCTGGGCCGCACCCGCGAAGCTTTAAATGATACAGACGGTGCTGTTGACTACTACAAACAGGCTGGTGCTTTCCAGACTGCATACTACGGACAACTGGCACTCGCCAAACTCGGCATCAACCAGATGTCGCTGGCGTCGCTCCCGGATGTGACAACATCTGACCGAACCGCATTTAACCAGAATGAACTTGTGCAAGCCATCAAACGAATGGATGAAGCTGGATTACACAGTGATGCAGTGCTGTTATATTCACACTTGGCCCGGACACTGCCAACAAACGGGCAAATCCGTCTCCTGACAGAGCTGGCTGAGTCTCGCGGCGTCTACCAATGGGCGACAATGGTTGGTCGTCTGGCGCAGGCAGAACGTATGGAAGCGGCACCGCTCGCTTATCCGATCAACGCAATTCCGCGCAAAACATACATTAAAAAAGGTGTTGAAAAATCAGTCGTTTACGCAATTGCTCGACAAGAGAGCTCATTTAACCCAAAAGCGCGCAGCAGCGCAGGAGCATTGGGATTACTCCAGCTTATGCCGGGGACAGCACGCGAGGCCGCCCGAAATCTGGGTGTCTCCTACAAGAACTCCCGTCTGACATCTGACCCGGCCTACAACGCCACACTCGGCGCAGCCATTTTGGGAGAACTTGCCGATGAATTCGGTGGATCCTACATCCTCACCTTCGCCGCCTACAACGCCGGTAAGAGCAAAGTGAAAGAATGGATTAAACGCTTTGGCGACCCGCGAGACCCCAAAGTGGATCCAATTGATTGGGTTGAATCAATCCCTTACGGGGAAACAAGGAACTATGTGCAACGCATCACGGAAAACCTTCAGATCTACCGTTACAAGCTTGAAAACAAGCCTCTCACGATTACACAGGATCTTACGCGCGGTTACTAATCCCGCTGCAAAATAACTCAAAGCAACCAAAGCCCTACCATTTTGCAGGGTTTTCTATTACTGAAGGCGCATCACCCATGAGGGAACTCTAGGCATCTTGCCCCCCCCTAACTTTGGCAAGACACGCGCATAAGCCTGCCCTATGGTGAGGGTAATTGATCCGGCCATTCATCAAGCAGGCCTCGCAACGGCAAACACACACCTTGGTAATACCTGCCTGGGCATTGGCCGAAAGCGCCCTTCAGAAACCGGAGTTCAGACCGGGCCGCTTTTTAATCGCTGAAAACACCAATGCATTTCGGGAGGAATTCATGTTTCAAACCTCAGATTATATTGACGTTGATCTGCAAAATGTTACCGGTGCATCCCGCTTCACATGGGAAGCCAGCGACGGACTAACCTTGTCCGCACACATATGGGAGCCAGATAATCACCTCAACCCAACGGTCCTATGCCTTCCCGGACTGACCAGAAACACCAGAGATTTCTATCATCTGGCAAATTTCCTTAGAGAAAATGGTTACCGCATCATCGCAATGGACTACCGAGGCCGTGGCCTGTCAGATTACTCTGAGGAATTTGAAACCTACAACCTTGTTCAGGAAGCTGACGATATCGACAGGGGAATAGAAGCGTTGGGGCTTGAAAAATTTTCACTCGTCGGCACCTCCCGTGGTGGTCTTCATTCATTCTCCATGGCCCAACGTCACCCGCAACGCCTTCTATCAGTCATTATCAACGACATAGGCCCAACCATTGAGCTCCCAGCCCTAAACGACATCATCGCCTCAGTAGGCACAATCATGTCCCAACCAGGCATGAAAAACGCGGCCGAACATCTCGCGTCCGTGTACGGGACATTGTTCACGGCCATGTCAGAAGCGGATTGGATAACATTCGCCAATCAACTTTATACCCCTAATTCTGAAGGCGTAACATTACGCTACGACAAACGCTTGGGTAATACTCTCCGTGGAGAAAACAAAGCCGAATCGACAGTAGATATCTGGTCCTCTTTCAGCGCCCTAAAACCGATCCCCCACCTCTTGCTCCGTGGGCAAAACTCACGCCTCCTGACAAAAAACACGGTGGATAGAATGATACAATTACACGAGAAAATGGAACTTCTGATCATTCCCACTCAAGGACATGCTCCTTTACTCTGGGACGAACTCTCCCAAACGTGTATCCTAAATTTTATAGGTCGGCATGCATAATACTCAAAAAATGAGGAGCTGGAACTAAAGTTCCAACTCCCAGGTTATTCTGTAAATTCAATATACTAGAAGGTTCTCTGAACTCTGAAGAGCGCACTCGCTTCATCAAAATCCTTTTCGTCATCAGGAGATGTTCGTGAGTAACCAAAATCGACACCCATTTCCATTCCACTGACCGGTGACCAGACCAGATCCCAATCCAGTGCAAATCGATCGTAGTCAGGCAGCGCTGCCCCGGTTGGCGTGTTAACTACCGCGTAGCTCGCATCGAAATCAGTGCGCACCTCAGGCGTTACATAGTGCGTAAGCCCTCCTGAAAAGGACAACGCTTCAGTCTTTCTCGTATCGCCATTAATATAGTAGGCGTCGAAAACTTCATCGTCATCTATACCGACGTAGGAAACAGCACCATTTCCATACTGGAACTGTAGAGCCATGGCATCATGACTACCCATTTGAGGAAGGTTAATAATCGCACCTGCCCCTATCGCCCAACCAACGTCGCCAGGAACATAAGCCGATTCTGGTCTTATATTCGTTACAGCCGCAGCAAGCTTCGCACTGCCCCAATCGCCATCAATCCGGAATGCTGCAATTGCATCAGGTGCCTTGTTCCCGGCCTTTCCGTTTTCACTTGCAACGCCGGTAAACACTCCATGTGCACGATAAACAGGGTCCTCAATGGAGACGGTGAGCGAAACACCGCCATCAAACACCTCTGTGTAAGCCGCTCCCCAGGAATTGGTATCAGACCAATCACGATGTACAGCCCCAAATGTAGCACCAGTGAAAAAGTCAAACAAAGAACCAGTGCGCCCAATAGTGAAGCCACCAAACTGAACATAGGCTTTGTTCAGGTCCATTACCGGAGAATCGCCATATCGTTCTGTATCCGAATCCACGGTTGCCCTAAGCTCGGAAAAAGCGCGTACAAACCCAAATTCTGTCTCAGATCGCGCATCCATGCGGATATAGGAGCGAGCACGAAAACGCATCGAGTTCAAATCTCGCCCTTTAGGACCATCATCAATCACTCCACCCCAGTTATACGGCTTCCTGGGAAAGCGACGATATTGCGCATCGGTACGAAGCCGGCCACTCAGGCGCAGGCACGTCTGCGTTCCAGGGATAAAGAAAAAACCCTCACCATACGCATCACACACCTGCACATAGTCCATTGGCTCCACCAGATTAAGCGGTACCGGCTCAGCTTCGAAAACAGGTTTAGGTAAATCTGTAGCCTGTGCTGCAACTCCGAATGACAGCAAGACCGGCAAGAATATCAGCTTTTTCGTCATAGTATTGAACCTCCATCCGTCACTCGGAGTAGTCAGTTAACCACAAATGCAGTGACACAAAACTCAGCTGCAATGACTACCCCCGTACAACTAGACAATTACGCCATGGTTTTTTTTTCGCAATTACTATGGATTGGGCAGGATTTTCTCACCCAATCGAAACGATCAGGAAGTTCAACTGAGAAAGATTTCACAGTTTAGGAGGATACCAAAACGTAATACTCATTGAAATTTAGGTATCACTTACAAATGGAAAAGCCCGGCGGGTTGGAACCGCCGGGCCTGAGAGACTGAAAGAAGGTCAGGTATGAACTTCATTCAGGAAGAGTATATTCGGAAAACTTGTCAACAGGAAGCAATAATTCCCTGATCTGGTGCTCTATTACCACACTGATTAACTCAGTTCTGTGGCAAGCATCACATCAGGAATTTATTGGGGAGCAGGTTCCGGCGGACACGCCGCCGGAACCCTCATTTTAAGAACTATCAGAATGTGTACTGAATGCGACCAGCAACTTTGGTCTCATCATTGTCTTTGGAATCATCACCCCAACCAGCAGCAACCGCAAATGCGAGGCCCTTAACCGGAGAATATACAACCGAAGCATCAACTGCTGTACGGTCGTAGTCCTGTGAACCTTGCTCAAGTGACAGATAGGAGAAGTCGAGCATCACAGATACTTTATCGCTCAGATCCGCATCAAAGCCACCACTGATATTGAAGCCACTTGCACCTTCAGCATCTGTGAAACCTGATTCATCAGTAAAATCGCCGACGACATATGAAAGAGCCTGGTCAGCATATTGCGCCTGGAATGTCGCCTCGATGCCTTCCATAGCAGTAATCGTCACACTGGCGCCGAGAGCAAAACCGTAATCTTCTTCATCTTCATCATTATCTTCAATCGCATGCGCCGCTGCAGAAAACTTCGCGCTGCCCCATCCCTGAGAAACAGATAGTGCACCTACGAAGTCAGCACGGTTGTTAGCACCATTTCGCTCTGTCGAATCTTCGATCGAACCAGTCAGTGCCACACCGTTGCCCAGATCAGCAGTATAAGAAATCAACAATGGATAAATTTCAGATAAGTTTTGAGAAACCGGACCAATCCACGTGTAACCAAGAAAGCTATCAAACTGTGAAAGTGTATCGCCAACCAGAAGAGAACCAGACTCGAACCCGAGCTGCATGTACACATCATCAATGATGACAGTATCTTTACCATCCTGGTTATGATTAGCTAGGAAAGCAGTAAAGGTTTCAATCGTCGCAAACTCAGTTGTGGTCATAGAATTAAAGTAAAGATAACCACGAGCGTAGGATTTGTAGTCATTAGTTTCTTTATCAACTGTTGGATCTGCATCGACTTCGTCCTGGTTCGTCACATCACCCAGGCCATCATTCAGGTTGTGTGAGACGTACTGTGTACGGATACGGCCGCGTACGCGGATACATGTGTCCTGACCTGGGAGTTTGAAGTAACCATCGCCATAAGCACTGCACGCTTCAACGTAGTTTACTGGCTCAGCAACAACTGGAAGGTCAGCAGCTATGGCTGGAGTTGCAGCAGCAGCTGCTGCGGCTGCAAGAGCGATTCTTTTGAAGTTCATTACAAGCTTCCCATAATATGGATTTTAAACTTTATTTAATACAGATCATCAAACCGCAACTCAGGTGCGAACACCGTCATTAAATGTGTCTGACTGTCCCCTTGAACCCTCTGCCTCTCTTCAAGCGTCTCTCCGAAGAAGAGGCCCCCCGAAGGTTCGTAGGGAGAATTTACAATAATAATAGTTATAGGCAAGCTTGATATATGTTTGTTATTGCCTGTTTCTACTTATCGCCTTTTATGTGTGTGTTTTTTACAACAGTAGATTTAGGCAAGTTGGATAATTCCATCATTCTTATATATCTGTTACCTGCTTCCCAAACATGCGGGGCAAAATTAAAATCACCCAAACAAGGGTAAATATCTATTTTACTTCAATGAGATGTAAATAAAACAAAAAATGGACAGCAAAGAACAGTCAATACGTGGCGCGAAAAACAACCCTCTGGAATTTCAGTGCGCGGAAACACTTCTATGTTAATAAAGTCTTCGTAGAAACAGGCAATAATTAAATTCTTCTCACCCCCTCAGGAGGTAAAAACCTGATATTCATTCCACATTACATCAGGGGTATTTCGGAGCAGCTCCCGGATCAGGCAAGTAAACCATGGTCGGCAAGTATCACCAGGAACGGATGACTTAAAACATCGACCAGCAAACACCGGGAGTGGGGCATTTTATGCATCTCCACAGCCTCCTGGTAACTACATCAAAGGTAATTAAATTTTATTTTCTTCCAGATGCACAAGAAAAAAGCACAAAAAACCCCGATTGCCGAGGCAACCGGGGCATTCATAAAACGGGTAACTTTAGAAGCTACCGAATTCCTACACCTGTTTAAAAGGTGTACTGAACACGAGCACCAATCTTGGTTTCATCTTCATACTTCGTGTCAGTATCGTCATCCTGCTGATTCCAGCCTGCTGCCAGTGCAAGACCAAGGCCAGCTACAGGGGAATAAACGATAGAGCCGTTCACAGAAGTCTTGGTGTAGTCGTCACTGTCGCTGTCAAGCGCAAGGTAGGAAATATCAAGCTGAGCGGAAACTTTGTCAGTCAAAGCAGTTTCAACACCACCAGACAATGCGTAACCAGTTACAGCTGCATCGTCCTTATCAGAAGTCAGGTATGCACCAGCTTCGTCAGCGTACTGTGCCTGGAATGCAACCTCCGTGCCTTCACGAAGCATGTCGAGATCGAAGGTCGCAGTTGCACCAACTGCATAGCCGTAATCGTCTCCATCAGCCTTGTTGTGGGCTGCACCTGAAAGCTGGAAAGAACCCCAACCCTGCGAAAGCTTCAAACCACCAATGATATCTACAGCGTTGTCTTCACCACCACGGTAGGAAGAGTCTTCTACAGAAACGACTGCTGTGAAACCATTGCCGAGGTCGGCTGTGAAAGATGCCTGTAGTGTAGCAACGTCGGTCAGAGAAATACCGCCTGGTACGATCCATGTATAACCGACAAACCCGTCAAATGCCGAATCTTCACGACCAAACAGGAACGAACCATAGTCGCCACCAATCTGCACCCAAGCATAATTCACTTTTGAAGACTCAGTGGCATCTTCATTCCACTGACCCTGGAATTCAGTGTAAGTTTTGATTGTACCGATATCGGTAGCAGTCATGGATGTGAAGTACAGGTAACCACGAACATAGGAGTCATAGTCGTTAGTTTCTTCTTCTTCAATAAGCTCCAATTCTTCACCATCAACGGTTACCGGATTACCAGCAGAATCGAGAATCGGAGTAATTTTACCTTCTTTTGTCACATCACCCAGGCCATCATTCAGGTTGTGTGAAACGTACTGTGCGCGGATACGGCCGCCGAGTTTGATGCAGGTATCTTTGCCTGGCAGCTGGTAGTAACCAGCACCGAATGCGTCACATGCTTTTACATAGTTTACTGGCTCAGCAGCTACCGGCAGATCTGCAGCCTGTGCAGAAGTTGCAGCAGCAGCGGCCGCTGCAGCGAGTGCAAGAGTTTTAACGTTCATAATCCTGACCTTCCAATGTCTCTCAATAGAAAGAAGAAACTGACGTGACCTGTTTGGAGCAGCTCACATTTCTTCTTTTCCCTGCGACACGAGGGCCAAAAGGGCTCACCATAATCTGGCAAAGCATTCAATCGGCTCGACCGCGTCGATGGACATATTGATGCCCGACGAGATGGAAGATCGCAATATCAACCTAGTAGTTTGAAAGGGAATATAACTCACCACTCTAATGTAGTGTGTTTTTTTTGACACAACAGCTTTTGCAAATGTCGAAATTGCCCGGGTCAGAAAGCTCAGACGACCAGCAATTTAAATACGTATAACCAATTGAAAAAATGGAATAAAAAACAACATAAGAATTGTAAATTCAACGTTTTAAACTAAAAATACTCACACTCCCACTGAACACATCTTAAAAGTCACGTATTGGGGATTAATATGCCATTATAATTTTAACAAGCAAGTTCTCAGTAGAAACAGGCAAGATCAGAAATTCAAAGCTAGACTTCTACAGAGGAACCCGGTGGTTTTGGACACCACCGGGAATGAGAGACATTGGAAATCCAGGTTTATTGGAAACCCAATGTAAGCCTGAAGCTTTTGCAAGCCTTAGAAAGAACGCTGTACGCGGAAGTTCAGGACAGCAGCATCTTCTGTAGACTCATTATCAGTATCCAACTGTTTCCAGCCAGCGCCAGCAGAGAACAGCAGACCGGAAACCGGACGGTACTCAACAGTACCAGCTACAATAACCTCATTGAAATCAGAGAGGTCATCACCCGCTTCCAGATCCAGGTAAGAAGCTTCCAATCCGGAAGAAAGCTCACTGGTCCAGTTGTGCATGTATCCACCGGCAACAGACCAGGCCGTATTGGTTTCAAGGTCATCACCAACAAGGTACGCATCCGGGGTATCGCTATCAGAACCAACGTACGCCATAGCGCCGTCTGCATAAGCAGCCTGGAAGTTAATCACATCGCCAGGAGCAATCATGTCGAGATTGAAACCAACAGCACCCGCAATAGCATATCCAACTTCAGAGGAGTCGCGCTCGCCTGAAACGTCAACTTTAGTTACAGCACCGGAAAGGCCAGCATACCCCCAACCCTGGTTCAGCAAAATTTTCGCTACGAAGGAAGGAATCGTGTTACCAGCTTTCATGGTGTCGGCTGTACCAAACTTCACGCCCGCATCAAGCACACCCTGCTCACGGTCAGAGTTGTCTTCAATAGACGCAGCAATCGTCAGACCGTTACCCAGTGAGTGGGTGTAGGATGCCTGCCATACGTTGTCGTCAGCCAGGTGGCGGTCATACAGATTGGTAGCCAGTTCGCCGACCCAAAGGTCAAAGACAGAAGTAGTACGACCGAAAGTGAAGCCTCCGATCTGAAGGTACCCTTTGTCCAGTGATACACCTTCGTTGCCGCGCTTGTCGGAGTCAGAAGTGTACTGGAGGTCCATGTATGTACGGATCAGACCGAGCTCAGACTGTGTACGTGTATCAACACGCAGGTTGGCACGGGAACGGAAGTTATGGTTATTGTCTTCTCTGCTGTAATCTTCATCGTCAAGCAGGTCAGTGAAGCGTGCTTCAACACGGATACGCCCGCCGATTTTGATTGCAGTTTCAGTACCTGGCAACATGAAGAAGCCCGCACCGTATGCATCGTTAATGCGTACGTATTCCACTGGAGCTACGTCACTTGGAAGATCAGCAGCCTGACCGGAAGTTGCAGCAGCTGCAGCTGCAGCTGCGATTGCGATAGCCTTAAAGTTCATAATTCTTACTTTCTTTAAAACCAGAGCGGCTCGACCACATGTCGATCCCTGACCACTCTGGTTCCCCACTTGCGCTTACCGACCAATGCGATGTTTGAAACACACTTTGTTCAGTGGACACCGTTAAGTGCGCCCGCGCTGTTCACAACATCAATATTTGTGATCTTTAGTTTTTAATCAAGCTTTCAAATTTGATTTGAAATCATCAAAATATGATGTGGCACAAATGACACAGGGAATTAGGGAGATTATCTGACCTTGAATCGGCGAACGCACTGGCAACAAAGCTCTTAAATGAAAAAAAAAATATAGAATTCGTAATACCTTATTATGATTGAAGGCATTAAAGAATTACCGAGAGCAGAATCTGTTATACTCTAATAAACCAATAAAATATCGTTGTAATTACAGGTAAAACCTCACTGAACCAACGACTGTCTTCTCCAAATCAGATACACTTCATAATGAAAACACATAAACGAAGAAGAACTTGCAATATTCATCAATTTATTTGATGAAACTAAACCCACGGCCACACTAACATAAGAAACTTGAATTAAATCAGCATGTTAGCAAAATGAAATGTAGGATCATTGCACCCTGACAGCGCCGTGCCTCCACATACCCACACAAAAGACGCGATGTGGACAAACCCACCCCAGCGACCAATTTTTTCGAAAGATCTGCTGACAACCGGCCAGATGCAAAAAGGACAGCCACCTGAGTGACCGCCCTTTCCTTTAAAACCAGGTGTTTCACCTTAGTTCCTGCCTTCAATGAGTTTCCGACGTAACCATCCTGAAAGCTGATCCATCATCATCACCACAACTATGATAAGAAAGATCAGGTAGAGAGTGTTTTCCCAATCCTGTCTGGTTCGCATGGTCTCAATGAGCTTTAGGCCAATTCCCCCCGCCCCCAACGCTCCAATCACAGTGGCACTGCGTGTATTGCTCTCCAGATAATAAAGCATCTGAGATATAAAGAGAGGCAGGATTTGCGGAAACAGTCCAAACCGATACTTCTGAACCGGAGAAGCTCCCGTTGCCTGTACACCTTCTGCCTGCTTCTTGTCTGCATTCTCAATCGCTTCAGAGAACAGCTTGCCGAAGGTACCGGTATCAGTGAAGAAGATCGCGAATATCCCGGAGAGCGGCCCAAGCCCAAACGCCCGTATAAAGATGAGAGACCAGATAAGCATGTCGACCCCGCGCAGGAAATCAAAGAAACGGCGCACACCTGTTCGCGCGAGTTTAACCGGATTAACATTCGCAGCTGCGACAAACGCTAACGGCAGCGCTAAAATGCCTGCAATCAAGGTGCCAACCATCGCCATAATGAGAGTTTGCAGCAATGCGAAATAAACCTCTCCATGATGCCATTCGCTGTTTGTCCGGAATTCACTGAACATAAAGCGTAGGTTGGAAACATCAGGATCCAGCCTTTCTGAAGAGAACGCCAGTGACATCAGCTCAGCAGCACTCAGCCCATTCAGCGTACTGTCGAAATCAAACCAGAAGTTCTCCCACCCAACAAAATATCGATGCACCTCAACCTTGTTTTTCGTCAGCCAGATACGTGTGTATAAAGAGGGTCGCGCATTCACCTGCGTCTTTGAGACCTTGAGCCAGGGGGCATCAGCCCCGCTTACAAACTGCGGAACGCCATCCCCGACCCTGAATGTGAAGGCCTCATCAAAGTCCGGATGAGTGTAAGTCACCACATCATCTGCAAAGTGAAGCGCCCCATCATCGCCAAGAAAAATTGACGTTTGTTCTGCTGACTGTTCAACCCACTCTGGCGGCTCTTTATATATTGCACGCCTGTTGCCCTCCAGGCTGACAACAAATCCCTGCTCAGCTTTCCTGAACTGATACTTCGCATGCACCTTGTGAGCATAGGCATCCAGCGCATACAGTTGCGCCATATCTCCGCGCGCCTTCTCCATCACTCCGGGAACATCAAACGCAAAAAAGCAAAGTGTAAGATAGGCAACAACCAGCAGTGACAGCACAGGACCAAGCAGACGCTTTTTTAAATCCAGCCCAAGAACACCGGAATACTGCTCTTCCAGTCGTTTTGCTTCATGATGCAACGTCCCTTGCAGGGCACCAATATCTGTCATAGAGTGCTCCATCAAACCTGTCCCGTCTGACCAATTAGTTTTTGCCGTATCCAACCGCTGAGGTAGTCAATGGACGTGATTGAAAGAACCAGCATGAAAATAATGACAAGGATGTCTGCTCCATAGTTCCAATCGACAACCATCTTCAACTCAGCACCAAGGCCTCCAGCCCCGACAAATCCAAGGATCGCAGAGGCCCGCACATTCACCTCCAGACGAAGCAGCGTGTAAGACAGAAAGTTCGGAAGCACCTGAGGCAGAATACCGAAGCGAATTTGCTCCATCCAATTGCCGCCAACGCTGCGAATGCCTTCAGCAGCCTTCAGGTCACAGTTTTCATTGACCTCAGAAAACTGCTTGGCAAGAGCACCGATTGTATGCGTTGTTACCGCAATCGCCGCAGCAACAGGGCTTGGCCCAAAAATCAAAACCAGCAACAGCGCAATCACGATCTCTGGAAACGCACGGAAAATATCCATCACCCGGCGCATCACAGCAACAACAAGCCGATTGCTCACCAGATTACGGCTGGCTACAAAACTCAGCGCCCCGCCCAAAAAGAATGCCAGAAGAGTTGAGACCAAGGCGATATTGATGGTCTCCACAAGGTACGGAAAATATTGAAGAACGAGTGCGAACAGTCCAGGCACCCCTTCTTCGTAGGCGCCAATGAACAACTCAGCCGGGTAATCAAAGAATTTATACAGGCCTGCCCAAAAACCACCAGAGTTCGCCTGGCCCGCAACAAACAAGCCACCGAAGATGCACAGAACACAAAGGCCGAGAAGAGAAAGAGTATAAAGAGTTCGGCGCCGGGCAACTCGCTCATAGGCCTGAGATATCTCGGCCAGACGGGAAGCTTCGGCAAGCGCCAGGTGAGCAGCCACGTCAACATCCTCCAACAGGGAAAGGGTGAGAGCCTTCATGACCCTCATAAAGAGAGGGCGCGGTGAGATCCGCGCCCTTCAGCAATCGAACAGCGTTAGTTAGCTTTTTTCGCTTCAATCTTACGGCGACGCGCTTCAACAATGGTTGTGTAGAAGTCGTGACTAACATCTACAAAGCCGGCATTTTCACCATGCATCGTCGAATAGAAACACTCAGTGTCGTCTGACACCATGGCTTTCAGAGAAGCAACAACCTTCCCCTTAACATCAGCCGGAAGAGACTTGCGCAAAACGAGAGGACCATTCGGGATTAAAGGTGACTCCCACACCTGAACCAGATCGGACATATCAACCATGCCCTTATCAACCATCTTACGCAGATTTCCAGAGGTGTAGCCTTCTTCCCACTCACCAACGCCGGATGCCCAGGTCACACCACCATCAACATCACCGTTTAAAACAGCCAGAACGTTCTGCTCATGTCCGCCAGAGAACTGCGTGGAAGCAAAGTACTCTTTCGGGTTCAAACCCATATCGTCAAAGGCTACAGAAGGAACCAGATAACCAGAAGTAGAGTTAGGGTCAGCAAAGCCCATGCGCTTACCCTTCATATCTTCCAGTGTCTCGATACCGGAATCTGCCCGTGCAACCATCACTGAGTAGTAACCAGTTGCGCCATCACTCTGCTTGGTGGTCAGCACAGGTTCAACCGCATCCGGAACAGAAAGGTAAATCGCCGCATAACCGGAAGCGCCAAGCTCGGCATAATCCAAGTTACCGCCCTTCAGGCCTTCAATGGTGCCGGCATAATCAGCAGCAGGGAAAAGCTTGACCGGAACACCCAGCAGCTTCTCAAAACGATCAGCCAGACACTGGTTGGAACGAAGACGATCCGCTTCGTTTTCACCACCAAGAATACCAATGCGGAATTCAGTGATTTTCTCTTCAGCCAAAGCCAAAGGCGCAGCAAGAAGGGTTGTGCTAACAGCGAGCGCTGCAGCAACTTTACCGATGATTTTCATCAAAGACTCCATTATCAGAATAAAAAATAACAGCTGCTATTCAGCAGCGGAGACGACGGGTGAAGCGTCACCTTTCGCCAGTTCCAGGGCAGCGATTTTTGCACCTTCGCTGCCAAGAGAAGTTGAGGTCATCCCCTCCTCAAAACTGTCATCAGCACCGTAAATCTCACGGGCCACTGCTGTCGAAAGCTCATCCGGTTTCCCGTCAAAGACAATTTCACCATCGCGCATTCCAATCACGCGGTCGCAGTAGTTTCGTGCAGTATCAAGAGTATGAAGATTACAAATAACAGTCAGGCCATCTTCAGTGTTGATCGCCTTGAGAGCATCCATCACCACCTGTGCATTCATCGGGTCGAGAGAAGCAATCGGCTCATCCGCCAAAAGCATTTTCGGCTCCTGCATAAGAGCGCGGGCAATCGCAACACGCTGCTGCTGACCACCAGAAAGATTTTCAGCTCTCTTCAAAGCCGTTTCAGCAATACCCAGTCTCTCAAGTTTCAGCAGAGCCTGAACACGCTCTTCCCGGGTAAACAATTTGAGCATGCTTGAAACTGTTCCGTGGGCATTCAGACGGCCCAACATAACATTGGTTAAAACATCAAGACGGGGAACCAGATTGAACTGCTGGAAGATCATGGCGCAATCACGCTGCCAGCGGCGCTTGTGCGCTCCCTGCAAAGCAAGCACATCAATACCATCAACCAGGACGTGCCCGTTCGTCGCCGCGGTTAGTCTGTTGACCATCCGCAACAATGTGGATTTACCCGCACCAGAACGACCAATAATGCCGATCATCTGAGGCATTTCGACAATGAAGCTTGCCCCTTTGACAGCAACATGTGCGCCAAATTCTTTTCTAACGCCTTCAAACTGGATCAAGAGTTCCACCCCGGTGCCTGTTAAAATTTGAAGTACTAGGCACACGCGATTGTTACAGCGAAATGACGCTCACTCAGAATGCAACCACGTCAAAAAACCGTCACACTCTCCCTCCCCCACATAGCTGGCAAAACGAACTTTTCATTACAGTTTTGTAACAGAAGAAAAGACAATCGGCTTTCACGCTGAATATTCGGAGTTCTGAGTTTTCGGAGAATCAAAAGCAGAAGAATGAACGGACAGATACCAGAAACTTTGAATACTCAGCAGAGCTAAGCACATCACTTCCGCAAACATAGACATGTAAAACAAATGGGCGGCACTGTTGTGTACCGCCCATCCGAAAAGAGTTTACTGGTGTTGGCAGCTGATAAGTCCAGGGCCGCTAACCGTGGTCAGCTATCAGAAGTGCACTGACTTTGCAGAAGCAGGTTGTTGCAGTGGTGGGGCGAACCTGGTGAGGTCGATGCCTTCCACTGCTGCCTTGTATTCGTCCATGTTCGGAGTACGGCCGAGGATTGATGAAAGCACGACGACCGGCGTTGAGGCGAGCAGGGATTCACCTTTTTTCTCACAGGAATCCTCCACGACACGTCCGTTAAACAAACGGGTAGAAGTTGCCAGAACAGTGTCACCTTTTGCAGCTTTTTCCTGGTTACCCATGCACAGATTACAGCCAGGACGTTCCAGATAAAGGATGTTTTCGTACTCGGTACGAGCAGCGCTCTTTGGTGCATTGTCGTCGAACTCAAAACCGGAGTACTTCTGCAGGATATCCCAGTCACCTTCTTTCTTAAGCTCATCAATGATGTTGTAGGTGGGAGCCGCCACAACCAAAGGAGCCTTGAATTTGACTTTACCACGCTCTTTCTCAAGGTTCTTAAGCATCTGAGCAACAATTTTCATGTCGCCTTTGTGCACCATGCAGGAACCAACAAAGCCCAGATCAACCTTCTTGTTACCACCGTAGTAGGAAACAGGGCGGATGGTATCATGGGTGTAACGCTTGGAAACGTCATCATTGTTCACGTCAGGATCGGCGATCATTGGCTCATCTATCTGGCCCAGATCGACAACAACCTCAGCAAAGTATTTTGCGTTGTCGTCAGGCGTCAGTGCTGCTTTCTCACCAGACCTGATTTCCGCAATGCGCTTGTCTGCTTTATTGATCAGGCCCTGAAGGACTTTGGCATCATTTTCCATGCCTTTGTCGATCATGATCTGAATACGGCTCTTCGCGATCTCAAGTGATTCAACCAGAGTGTCATCCTGAGAAATACAAATGGAAGCTTTTGCTTTCATCTCAGCCGTCCAGTCAGTGAATGTAAACGCCTGGTCAGCAAGTAAGGTTCCAATGTGAACCTCAATGATCCGGCCCTGGAAAACGTTATCACCAAACTGCTTCAGCATCTGAGACTGTGTTGCATGCACTACATCACGGAAATCCATGTGGCTTTTCATGGTGCCCTTGAAGGTCACCTTCACAGACTCAGGGATCGGCATGGTGGCCTCACCAGTTGCCAGTGCCAGCGCCACGGTGCCGGAATCTGCGCCAAACGCAACGCCTTTGGACATACGGGTGTGACTGTCACCACCGATAATGATCGCCCAGTCATCAATGGTGATGTCATTCAGAACCTTATGGATAACGTCTGTCATGGCGTGGTAAACGCCTTTTGGATCACGCGCTGTAATCAGGCCAAACCTGTTCATGAACGTCATGAGTTTTGGAATGTTAGCCTGAGCTTTCAGGTCCCAAACAGAAGCCGTGTGACAACCGGACTGGTATGCACCATCAACAGTTGGAGAGATGACAGTTGCCGCCATGGACTCCAGTTCCTGAGAAGTCATCAGACCAGTTGTGTCCTGAGAACCAACGATGTTCACCTTCACGCGAACATCAGATCCAGCATGCAGAACAGCACCCGGGCTGGTGCCAACAGCGTTGCGGTTGAAGATTTTCTCAACAGCTGTCAGGCCCTGGCCTTCATGGGAGATCTCTTTGGAAGGTGCAAACACGGACAGCGTGTCAACACCGAGCGTTTCAGCTGCAAAGCTTTGTAGTTTTTTACCAAATACAATTGCATAGGAACCACCAGCCTTGATGAACTCAACCTTCTGAGGGGTCAGAGCGGAAGAGATATCAACCAGCTCCTTATCACCCTCATAAAGCTTCATTCTCCTGGTGTTGATGGTCAGAACCTTACCGGTTTCGACAGAATATGCCTGTTCCAGGACAGGATCACCGTTCTTGTCCAGAACCGGGTTGCCGTCTGCATCCAACTTTCTGACCCAGTTTTTCAGATCAATGCCAATGCCACCGGTTACACCAACAGTCGTCAGGAAGATTGGAGAGATGCCGTTGGTGCCAGCAACAATTGGCGCAATATTCACGAAAGGAACGTACGGGCTCGCCTGCTTACCGGTCCAAAGCGCAACGTTGTTTACGCCGGACATACGGGAGGAGCCAACGCCCATGGTGCCCTTCTCTGCAATCAGCATTACCCTTGCATCAGGATGAACTTTCTGCAGCTCCTGAATTTCCACCTGTGCTTTCTCGGAAATCATGCACTTGCCGTGCAGTTCACGGTCGGAGCGAGAATGAGCCTGATTGCCAGGAGAAAGCAAGTCAGTGGAGATATCGCCTTCACCAGCAATGTAAGTAACAACTTTGATTTCTTCGTCTACTTCAGGAAGTTTCGTAAAGAACTCTGCCTTTGCGTAGCTTTCCAGAATGTCTTTTGCAATTGCATTGCCTGCTGTAAAAGCAACTTTCAAGCGCTCAGTGTCTTCATCATACAAGAACACCTGGGTCTTGAGAACGCCCGCGGCCAGTTGGGCAACTGATGCATCATCACCCAGCGCCAGATCAAGAAGAACCTCAACAGAAGGCCCGCCCTTCATGTGAGACAGCAGCTCAAAAGCGAAGGACTGAGAAATTTCCTCAACAACAGAGACACCAAGAACGATCTCTTTCAAAAACTTCGCCTTTGCATCAGCAGCGCTGGTTGTGCCCGGCAAGGTGTTATAAATAAAGAATTTAAGAGAACCGTCTCTGTGTTCGTTTTTGAGATCTTTAATCTGCGCAATGATCTCATTCACAAGTGCGCCATCTTCAATCGGCCTGGGGTTCAACCCCTGGGCTTTTCGAGTGCCAATCTCATTCAGGTAGTCCGTGTACAAGCTCATGATTATTCCGACGCATTTGTGTTAGACGATTTATGTTTGGTACATCTTGAACTCTGTTTTGTAACCATTTCTGGCAAATCGGCTCAAGTTTGTTGTATGCGGTCGTATACCAAATGAGATTAGCTTGCAAGATATTTCCAGCAGTTGCAGAACACCTCCGCTGCAGATTGTGTCCCTATAGTGCTGTAAATTATCTGATTTAGAAATTGAGATAGCCATCGTGGGATTTCTCTTTAGGTT
>CANNAV010000057.1 GCA_947502585.1 uncultured Pseudovibrio sp. | reverse complement strand
ACTACATCTTCCTGTCTCGCCCTCTTCAGAAAATAGAGAAAAATGAGAGAGCGGACAACTTCCCTGACACAGAGGGACCCCGTTACGCTTATCAGTATAGATAGGCTGATAAATCCTCTCGGGGCTGACACCTGGCTTATTGTTGGCTTGCAGGTAACCACTAATTTGCTCCAGGCTCCAATCCTCGCGGAGCATGTTTCCAATCCGGGTCCATCTCGCCTCTGAAATACGGCGACGGGAAATAGAGGGCTGGCGTGAACAAGCCAGACGATGAGCTTGCTTTGGACGATATCCGCACAGACCTTTGTTACGCCTGAGCTCACGGCAAATCGACGATTTATGGACACCAATCTGATCCGCAATGGCCCGTTGGCTCAATCCTGCTTTCATCAAAGCGTAAATTTGATTACGCTGTCCCTCCGTGAGGCGGTGATAGGCACGCACTCGTGTTCCTTTACTTTAGACGGTCAAAGACACATTGGGCATCACTGCCTCACGTCATATACCCTCAGTAAAGTTGCACTGGCGAATTGAATCCGCGCATGTGATATATTTAAATTATTCCATTTTTGATCAAATGATACACTGTGTTTCTGATGTCGATTGATAGAATTTATTTTAATTAATTTTGTTTATTTTGATGAAAATCAATGAAGAGAAAGGGTGGCCTGATATTTCTGAATGTAGCTTCGGCTGGCACTCGGATGGGGGAGTGTCAACTTTCTAAAAGGCGTGGACCAGCGGGTACATGCCTTTTTTTTCTGCAACTCTGGATGGTTAATGTGGCCGTTGCATTCTTCTTATAGTTGTTTATCTCGAAGGTTTCTTGTTTCCAGTTGTGTATTCTTTCGTAATTCAGGATATTTCTGCTGTCGGGTCTGTTTCTGGTTGAAAAGGAAATGTGGTAGAGATGACCAAAGATGAGCCCGAGAGCAGTAGCTGCCCCGCAACTGTTACGTGGTGCGCCCTTCTGAAAGTCACTGGAGATGATCTTTGGGAAGAGGAGTGCAAAAGCCATGAGCCAGGAACCTGCCCGACATGACATAAACTCATAACTGCACGTAGGGTGCGAATAAGAGCGCGGATTCAACTCGCAACAGGTTGTTGAGTGCCAAGGAATAGCGGATTTGGGGTTTGTGAGCCATTGGGCACCTTCATCGCGGTGGAGGGGCTCAAAGTCGTTGAAGACAATGTAATTGTCCGGAACCTGACGGTGGTTTCGCAGCTGAAGCTGGCATGAGTTTTCCCGAGTTTACTTGTTATGATGGCGGCGGTGCAAACCTGCTGCCCTTTTTCTTGAGTGCAAGCGACCTGTCATTGCCGTAAAATTCCTCGTTTGGGGAGAAAAACGACTGATTTGATCATCGCTGAAGTGTTATGGATTGCTCCTTGGCGCAGCTTCCACTATGAGTGCTCTCAAGAGATTTCATTGTTTACACAGATCAGGAGATGCAGGCAGTCCATGGCGCGCCAGTTCATCTATCACATGCACGGGGTCTCCAGGGCCTACGGTGCAAAAAAAGTACTCGACAATATTCACCTATCTTTCTACCCGGATGCGAAAATCGGTATCCTTGGTCCAAACGGTGCAGGTAAGTCAACTCTTTTGAAGATCATGGCTGGTCTTGATAAAGAGTACACAGGTGAAGCATGGGCTGCAGATGGAGCCAAAGTTGGCTACCTGCCGCAGGAACCAAAGCTGAATGAGGACAAGACTGTCCTTGAAAACGTGATGGAAGGTGTTGCGCACAAGCAGGCACTTCTGGATCGTTATAACGAACTGATGATGAACTATTCTGATGAGACAGCCGATGAAGGCGCTCAGCTGCAGGACATCATTGATGCGCAGGATCTTTGGAACCTGGAAAGTCAGGTTGAGATGGCAATGGAGGCGCTGCGCTGCCCTCCATCTGAATCTCCTGTAACCAACCTTTCTGGTGGTGAGCGTCGCCGTATCGCGCTGTGTCAGCTGCTTTTGTCCGAGCCTGATCTGATGCTGCTTGACGAGCCTACCAACCACCTTGATGCTGAGACTGTACACTGGCTGGAACGCCATCTGCGTGAGTTCAAGGGTTCAGTCCTGATCATTACCCATGATCGCTACTTCCTTGACAATGTGACTGGCTGGATTCTGGAGCTCGACCGCGGTAAGGGCATTCCTTATGAAGGCAACTATTCCACCTACCTGACGCAGAAGACCAGGCGTATGGAGCAGGAAGGCCGTGAAAACATGGCCCGTTCCCGCGCTATCAAGCGTGAGCAGGAATGGATGGGCATGACGCCAAAGGGCCGTCAGACCAAGTCAAAAGCCCGTATCAATGCTTATGATGCTCTGCTGACTGCTCAGGAAGAGCGTATGCCTTCCATTGAGCAAATTCTGATCCCTGTTGGCGAGCGCCTGGGTAACAATGTTATCGACGTTCAAGGCGTTTCCAAAGGCTTTGGTGATCGTTTGTTGATTGATGATCTGTCTTTCAGACTGCCGCGTGGCGGTATTGTTGGCATCATCGGTCCAAACGGAGCCGGTAAGTCTACACTCTTCAAGATGCTGACTGGTCAGGAAAAGCCGGACAGTGGTGAAGTGGTTGTGAGTGACCGCGTACACCTTGGCTATGTGGATCAGTCCCGCGATAAACTGGATGACAGCAAGACCGTTTGGGAAGAAATTTCCGAAGGTGCTGAGGTGATTTATCTCGACAAAAAAGAGATCAACTCACGCGCTTACTGTTCTTCCTTCAATTTCAAGGGTGCCGGACAACAGGCAAAAGTTGGCGACCTTTCCGGTGGTCAGCGCAACCGGGTGCACCTTGCGAAAGTTTTGAAGTCAGGCGCGAACGTTCTTCTGCTGGATGAGCCGACCAACGATCTTGATACCGAAACACTTGCAGCTCTGGAAGATGCGCTTGAGAGCTATGCTGGTTGTGCCGTGGTTATCTCGCACGATCGTATGTTTCTTGACCGTCTTGCAACGCACATGCTGGCTTTTGAAGGCGATAGCCACGTTGAGTGGTTTGAAGGTAACTTTGAAGACTACGAAAAAGACAAGGTTCGCCGCCTGGGTGCACACGCTGCAGACCCAAGCCGCATCAAGTACAAGCCACTTACCCGCTAAGTGTTGCTTTTCTGAAGCAACTAAGGCCCGCATTTTGCGGGCCTTAGTTGATGCGCGGGATTAGTTCCCAAGCGCTTTTGCCATGGTTGCCGCCCAGTCATCGGTCCCCGTGTCTGAGCCGTATTGGGTCGCGTATTGCCAGCCCATTACGCCGGCAAAGCCGGGTTCTTTTGCCATAAGGGGCGTGATGAGAGATGATACGATATCGTCGGCGCTCAGATAACCGTTCCCGGCGTTGGGCTGTGTTGTCGGCTTTCCTGCAACAAGTTTGGAAACAGGCACTCCTGTTGATGCTATGCCGATGATGCTGGAAGGAAATGTCTGACCATCGACAGGCTCAGTGCCTGCAACTTTGGCGGTCTCTTCTGCTGCTGTGTCACCTACATACCAAGGATTGTTGTAGTACTGGATGTTGTAGAGGTCGATTGCGTCGACAGCATTTTTTGCAACATCGACATAAACTTGCGTGTAGGAACCGGGAGCCCCACCATAAAAGTATGGTGCTTGCGGTGCATGTGTTACGAAGTTCTGGTCTTCAGGAAGTTTTGATTTTAACGCCTTGGATAGATCAACCAGAAAAGTTGGGGCGTCATATCCAGAGTAGTTGGTATCCTCCCAATCGATATCAACACCATCAAGGCCATGGTCGGTTACCATCTTAGCTAGCTGTTGTGCTGTGTTGTCGAGGTTGTTTGAAAGGGCGGCCCAGGCAGTAGTTGTAAAGACTTCACCACCGATCGAAATCAAGACACGTTTGCCAGCTTTTTTCAGATTGCTGATCAAGTCCGGTGTATTGAACATGGCTTGAAGTTCTGTACTTGGGGAGAGATTTCCGGCTTCACCGCTCACGACAAAGCAAAGAATGACTGTTGTATAATCGCTCTCTGCCATCTCAGCGATGAGCTGTGCATTTGTGCTGAGAGCGTAGCCGACAATTTCTTTATTCGACATCTGATTTCCTTTTTTCTCTTGTGCTCAATGAGCTCGCGTTAAGCTGACGGAAATCAGGAAAAGTCGTGATCTGGTTAGTTGGTTTTAGTTAATGCCCCAGAATTATACGCGAATCTTGCGCTCGATGACAGGCGATGAAGCATCATTTATATCCATGCTGTATACGTATATGTGCCAATATGACGCATGCGTGTGAACCTTAAATTGATGTAAGTCAAGTCTGTATTCTTCTCCCATCAATCAATAACGGGCACCGTAATGAGCGATACTACTTTGTCTTCTGCTGAAGCTCAGCAGGATAACGACCCACTCTTCTTCAAGGTTCTTTTTCTTGTTCCAATCATCGGCTGGTTATTCAAAGATGCTGTGCATGGAAACAGCGAAGCAAAGTATTATTTCTGCGCGAACTTCTTTGTGAGCTGGGGGGTGGCGATTGCTTTCTTCGGGTATGCTGCGGTCATCATCCCGGCACTGTGCCTGGTAGTGCTTGCCTTTATCTGGATTGTTGGTGTTTGCCGATAATTTCCAGCTACTGATTCTGCGATAATGCTTCCACCCCATGATGTGATGGTGGTTTCCATTTCATTTGCGACACAATACCGGACAGCATCCCGGTCTAATCCTTCCTCCAACAGACTATCATAATCAGTGTATTAATGGCGGACATAGCTGGTGGTTGCCAATAGGGCCGCAATGTGGGGGGGGGTAGATGGCGTAGGTGTTGTTGGTTAGCTTTGCCTCTGATTTCAGCAGCATCCAAAAACGGAACATGCGGAATAAGTGTTCCGATGGCGTCGCTTACAGCTCGTTGTCTCCTGGTTTTGCTCACAAATGACCTCTTCGCGGCTGAATGACGCGCTAATTTTTAATGGATGATGGCAGTCGGGACATTCTTTTACGGTCCTTGATTGTTTTTACTTTCTGGACAGCGGCTGGTGAAATGCCGAGCATATACTTCTTGTAGAGATCAGAAAAGCTTTGCTCGGGGCCATAGAACTCGCCCTGAACATATTCTGCCCCCAGCTTTCTCAGTTTCTCTTCTGTACTTGCATTTTTGATTTCCGAGAGAATGATCTCAATATTCAGGGCATGTGAAAACTCGGTTACCGCTGAAAGAAGGCGGGCTGTTTTGTCATCCTCAAGCATCCGCTCCACAGAGCCAGCATGCAGTTTGATGTAGGATATTTTCAATTTCTGGAAATGCTCAACCTTTAGCCCACCGGAGTTGAAATGGTTGATGCACAATTTGATCCCATTACCAGTGAGCTCATTTAGTTGGCCGATGAGGATATGGGCATTGGCTCTCAGGAGGACATGCGACGGGATCTCCAGTGTAAATTTGTATGGCAGTACATTGTTTTCCTGCAGGAGGTAGCTGAGATCATCGCAGAACCCTTCCTTCAATAAGGAGGGAACAGGAACGCGGAACAGGAATTCCCAATGTTGTATTGCAGTATTCCGGCAGGCACGCATAGTGTGAATGATGGCTGCAATCGTTGTCTCTCCAAGAACATCGCTGAAGCTTGCGCTGTCGAAGATGTTTGACAGATCGCTTCCCCGCGCAATTTCCAAAATCTGAGCGGGCCATTCCGGACGAGCCTCCAACATTCGAATTTGGCCAGTTTGGCCGGACCTTATGGGTTGGAAGATTGTTCCGACCTGGTTTTGCAGTAGCGCCTGTTTTGCGGTTTGCTGAAGATTGACCTGTCGCTTCAGCCGGATGCGCATAACCTGATTGAACAGGCTGGCACGATTTCGTCCTCTCTTTTTTGCATGATACAGAGCTGTGTCGGTACTATCCTGTAGCTCTTTGACCGTGTTTGCATGGAGTGGGAACACTGCAGCGCCGATGCTTACCTTAGGGCGTATTTCGCTGTGCTCATGATAAATCGGGTGACTGAGGAAGACTGGCAAGTCCTCAAGCAATACTCTGATCTGACGACAGGTAGTGTCTTCCACGAGCAGGGCAAATTCATCGCCGCCCAGTCTGAGCGCAGTTACGTTCTCGCATTCAATCTGTTTCAGACGGTCTGAAATTGCCATCAAAGCTGCGTCGCCTGCAGCATGTCCATGGGCGTCGTTGATAACTTTCAGATGATCCAGGTCGACATAAAATAAAGCTACCCGATGATCTGGATTGGTCACTTTTTCTATGGCGTCTGAGATGAGTTGGTCAAAGCTCTCTCTGGTTCGCAGGCCGGTCAACGGGTCAATATTGCAAATTGTGAAAATTTCTCTCGAACCGGGTTGCTCTTGTGGCAGAAAGTAGTTTGTTTTCGCGGTGTCACTGGTCATGGGCGGACTGCACAAGTCGTTCGTTGCGAGGATGCGTAACAGGCCGGGAGCCAGAATTTTTGCCAGTTTCCGGAAGCTTTTAAGCTTCCTGGTCAGGTCTGCATTTATGAGTTGATCTGAGGTTGTGGCTTTCTGGAGATGTACTCTGGAAAAATGGGCAGTGTTGTTTACATCGGATTTGCAGAGAATACCCACGACGGCGATCACGCGCTCATGCACGGAGAGAGGCATGAGCGCGATAAACTGCGTTGCACGGGGTGGTGACCTGACAGATGAGGGCGTATCTTTGACTTTAAACCTATGTGGGAAAATCTGCACATCATCTCCGCAGGCCGGCAGTTCCGTAATATTTAAGAGCAGATCGTTGAGCTGATCCTTATAGGGCTGAATGCTGTCTGAAATGAAAAGTTCTGTGCTGTTCGCATTCTTAAAGTGATTGACCATAATGAATGTCGGGAGCTCGAACAGTTTCTCATAAACGCGCAGGACAGATTGAGTGAATGGATGGGGCGGCATCTCTACCGGATGCAGGTTCGTTCTGTATGCGGGGTACTCGATACTATATTTTGTGTTGCCTGCTTCAGACATTATCCCACCACTATCAACCAATTATTTGCCACGTTTCTATTGTTAAGGGTTATGGATTTTTACGCAAAAGGAAAGCGGGTGTTACTGTGAGAATTTAGGGGCAGATGTTATGTTAATACTATAAAATAATAGATGAATTTTGGAAAAATGGGGATAAGCACTTTCTGTTTCTCTGCTTTCTCTGAAAGGTAAAGTTTCTTATTTGTGCATTACATATATTGGGGAGCAGTTATGACGAGTAATTTCTTAAGGTTCAAAAACTACCTTATTATATGGGTAAATTATCAGTGACCTCTGTTGTTTTCTGGTATTGAGACCTCAGCATATGTTTTATTAGGAAAGCTAAAACTTTTCATATGAATTCGACTGTGCTATGAGATACATATGAGTGACCGTACGAAAGATCGTTTAATGTACGCGCTGAAATCGCGCGGGCCGAACACGGCAGCAACCATGGCCAAACATCTGGGCGTGACGGCTGTGGCCGTACGTCAACATCTTGATGCGTTGCTGGAATCTGATCTTGTTGAGTTCGAAGATTTGAAAGGGACTGTGGGGCGACCGCGCAGAACCTGGCGTCTTTCCGAGGCAGGCAACAGAAAATTTCCAGATAATCATGGCGGTGTACTGGTCGATCTGCTTGGGAATATTAAAGAGCTTTACGGTGATGACGGACTTCAGCGCCTCATAGATGCGCGTGCTGATCAATCCCTTAAATCATATCTGAGTGCGATGAAGTCTGCAAAGACTCTTTCGGACAAATTGCATTGCCTTGCAGAACAGCGCAGTGAAGAAGGGTATATGGCTGAGGTTCTGAAGGATGGAGAAGATGGCTATCTGTTTGCAGAGAACCATTGCTCTATTTGCGCGGCAGCCCGGTCTTGTCAGCAATTCTGCCGGTCAGAGCTTGACTTGTTTCAGAACGTCTTAGGAGATGATGTACGCGTTGAGCGTGTTGAACACATCCTGAAAGGTGACAGGCGTTGTCTCTATAAGATCTCACCCAACTAAGTTGCGCGCGTCCTCTTATTCTTCCTAAACCAGAATTGAAAGAAGCATTGCCAGTTCCACGCGGCTGTTCACATTGAGCTTTGCGTAGATGTTTTTGCGATGTGTGCGCAGTGTATTCTTTGTAATATCCAGATCTGCAGCAATCAAAGGTTCTGTTTGCGTGCCAGACAACTGCTCCAGAACAATTGCTTCCTTATCTGTCAGGCGAAAGAGCGCGGCTGCCTTCTGGATGTTAATTTTCTGATGAATTTCCAAGTCTGTGACGAACAGGAAAAACAGATCGTCGAACTCAGTATCAACCGGTCGTATCTCAATGTGGATTGGGCGCAGAAATGCTTCATCTCTTCTTAAAACGAGCTCTTGCTGCACATCCGGATCATTCGTTGCGGTTGCCAGACTTTGTGCGTTTTGAAATTCGCGCTGGTGGCCGGGGTCTGTAAATTCCAGCTTTCCCGAGCCGACCTTAATATGGGGGGTTTGCTTAAAGAAACGCTTTGCAAACTTGTTATATTTCAGGATAGTTCCATTGCCCTGAACAATGGCCACACCCTTTTGTAGCCGGTCAAGGCTGGCTGCAAGGAATTTGCAGAATGCTTGGTCTACAATGTGGGCGGTCTCTTGATTCAAACTATTGGATTCCTGATTTACACCGAACAACCACTTCTGGCTAATGGTATAATAGTGTGCATCTGAGTGGAAGGAAGTTCATCTGAAAAGATTTGTTCTTCTAATCCTTATTCTATTGCTTAGTGATAAATCGATAATACCTATGCAATTGATCGGTCTATTTTTCGTTTGTTCACAGCAACGGTTTAAATTAACTTGCTTCATCAGTTGAGGACGTTGCGCAAACACCTTGCAAACGCCATGTAATCTTCGTTTTTAGGCGAAGTTTTTCGCCACATCAAACCTATCCTGCGGGAAGGTTGAGGCTCTGCAAACCGTAAAAGTGTTATGCGGTCATCCGCTATTTCTGTGTCTGCGCAAATTTCAGGCAGGACAGTGACTCCATACCCTGCGGCGACCATGTGAAGGACAGTTGCTATGCTTGTGGCGCTTACATTAGCTGATTGATTTTGACTGGTTGCTCCACAAAAACTAAGTGTTTGATCTCTGAGACAGTGTCCTTCTTCTAGCAATAGCAGATTTTCGCCGTGTAAGTCGTCCGGTCCTATTCTTTTGCGTTCATCTATTTTGCGTGAACTGGATACAGCCAAAAGGAAATTGTCCTCAAAAATCGGTACTTCTTTCAGCTCCGGTTCTTCGACAGGAAGGGCTGCGAGGATCACATCCAGTGTACCAAGCTTTAATTCACTGACCAGAGCTGCTGTTAGAGTTTCGCGGAGACTTAACTGAAGACCCGGATACTGCTTAATAAGGGCGGGTAGCAGTTTTGGCAGAATGTATGGTGCAAGTGAAGGGATGACACCTAGCCGTATTATACCGCTCAATGGGGAGGCTGCGTGTTTTGCGTAGTCCGTAAGGTCCTGCATTTCCCGCAGGATCTGATTGGCTCTTCTGGCAATTTCCTCGCCCTCCGGTGTGATCCGGATTAAGCGTGCGTTTCTTTCAACAAGGCAAAGGCCCAGCTCTTTTTCAAGATCCCGGATTTGCATAGAGAGCGCAGGTTGGGAGACGCAGACTTCTTTTGCTGCAATGCCAAAGTGGCGATGCTGTTGCACAGCGACGAAATAGCGGAGTTGTTTGAACGTTAGCATAAGGATCAGGATATTTTATCACGTTAAGAAATTGAATTCACATGTTCTGATCTAAACTTTACAGGATTACCCACTTTAAATCATGAGGAGTGTTGCGCTCCACTGACGGCAGAACGAAGCGACTCGAGATGACAGATTTTAAGAAGTCGCCTTCTGTAAAGGAGTTTGGCAATTTCCAGACCTTTGTTCTTGATTCTGTTGCTCAAAATTTAGGGGCGCTTTGATAAAAAAACGCATGCCGCAGACAAGTGGTTAAAGAGTGCCGATCGGGTCACAAGATAGATAAGGCCTGTTAAGTCAAGGTTATGTTTTGTAACAGATTGTTTGCATTTGGCTTTTAAATAAATTTGAAATATGCTTTAACGAAAGAAAGCCTGTTGGTTTTTTCGGTTTAAAAGCGAGCAATTGGCATGTTATTTTTTTCTGAATTAACTAAAAGTCGAATATATTGCATTAGATTTTATTTAATCCTGTTTCATAGGATTTCACCAGTTTGCGTGTCCCATCGGTGTTTTAAATGTCATTTGACCCGACTTCTCATATCGTTGACTTCGAATCTCTCGCGCTTGAGAATAAAATTGAGCGGCGTTCAGAACTTGCACGTCATGTAGCGCTTCTGTTTGCGCGGACGTGGGAGCGGTGTTCTGACGATCAGATCGATATTTATGATGGTGTGATGCTCAGGCTTTCAGAAATAGTTGAGCGGCAAGCGCTGAGTTATATGGCGGAACAGCTTTGTGAAATACGCCGTGCGCCGGAGCAGACCGTCCGCAAACTTGCCTTTGATGAAATCGATATTGCAGAACCGCTTCTGCGGAACTCTAACGTGTTGCGTGAGAGTGATCTGGTTAGTATTGCACGCAGCAAAAGCGATGATCATCGTCTGGCGATTGCGAAGCGGGATATCATTTCTGAGAATATAAGTAATGTGCTGGTTAAGCTTGGAAACGCCAAGGTGAAACAGACTGTTGCTGCAAATGATGGTGCCGTACTTGGTCAGCGGAGTGTGAACTTGCTGATGAGCGATGCAAGGGTGGACGAAGTTCTTCAGCTCGCACTTGGTCAGCGTGCAGATCTTGCAGATGCACATATTGAAGCGCTGATCAATTTTGCAAGTGAGCAGGTCCGCAAACTTCTGGTCAAAGAAGGTGCAGCGGAAGCCGCCGGGAAGCTGCCGAAAGCTGCGCGTATCGCCGCAGGCAAACTCTCAAATGAATTCTGGCTGGGACGGTACGATTTTGAGACTGGCCGTGCCCGCGTTATGAACCTGGTGCGAAGCGGCAAACTGACTGAAAATGCTTTGCGCGCATACGCAGAAGAAGACCGATTTGCAGAAGCGGTTGCTGCATTTGCGATATTGGCTGGCATTGGTCATGTAGAGGCTCAGCATTGGACTGTGCGGAATGACACTGAGCCTTTCCTTGTGGTGAGCCGTGCCTCTGGATTTGGGGTGATGACTGTTCAGGCACTTTTGAAGATAGGGCCATGGCGTTATCGCCTTTCAAATTCCCAGCGACAAGAAGCACTAAAAAGTTATCAGGCGCTTGGCCAGCAAGATGCTTACAAACAGTTTATTGCCTGGAAAGAGCAATGGATGGCTTGAGTCATTCAAAACTCAGAGTTTTGTGAGGGTTGCCGTGCTGCCCTTTCTTTTGTCAATTTAATCCAGAAGTCGAGCAGTTCTGCCAATGCAACTGTAGGCGCTGTTCGTGTTTACTCCTGCTGTTTGGAAAGTGCAGCCAAAGCAAAATTAATACAGATAAGAAAAAGCAAAAAAGTTTCTTCTGACAGTTCTGAGAGGGATAGCTTTCTCAACTTTCTTATCTCCTCTCTAACGTTCGCTGTTCTGGTTGGCATGGGGCTCCATGCTGCACAATAGTTTCGATGTTGTGCAAACAGGTCAACCACGGACCCCGGTTGTGCAGCTCCCATAACAGATGGGCGGGAAATGATGATTGAGAACGAGACCACTCCCTTGAATGAAGCGCCGTTTGGTTTTGAACCATCGAATGGACTGGAGCAGTTCATTCCGGAGGACATTGAGATCGCTCTGGACCGTTGCTGAAGCTGTACTGATGGATTCTGGGAACTTTCCCAGGCACGTCCGCAATGCCCTGGAGCGGGCACCGCCTGATACAAGTGTTTCGTGAGTCCGGCAAATTTACGGTGTCGTTATGTGCGCTCACGATTGGGTTTCTGTTTTCAAGATCACTGGTGCAGGTTGCCGCGATCTTTATGCATATGACCCCTCGGCCTCATTCCTGTTACTTCCGATAATACAGAGAGTGCGCACCATGCTGTACTGCTTTGGCTCTGGAAGATTCCGCGATGATTGTGCGGGTCAAGTTTACGACCCGGCGAAGGATCAGTGTGTTTTGCGTAAGGCCATGGGGAGAGTTTCAACTGTCAGGGCGTCACTTTTGCCCACCGTGAGGTGATACTGTTTTGTCCGTGATTGAAGACGACAATCAGAATAGCCCCCAAAGCATGAATGCTGTAATTTCTGGCTTTTGCTCTGTTTGCTTCCAGGAAATGTCAGAATTAAATTTTGATTAACCAATTTCGAAGGAGAACTCAATAAAGCATTCCTCATTAGGTGGGAGAAAGGAATGTTCCTCCTTGTCATCGGATTGTTATACGTATAAAGATATCTTTATATTTAATTATTCGATCAGTTGCGGCGGTAACAGGCTTGATAAAGACAGCGAACAATGAACCGGAAGGGAAACTCCCTGTAGAGGGTCTGGTGGGCTGCCTGCGTGCCTGCGGAGAGACGACGCGTATTCGTGTGCTTGCTTTGCTTGTGCCTGGTGAGTTAACCGTAAAGGATCTCACAATCATTCTCGGCCAGAGCCAGCCTCGAATTTCGCGGCATCTCAAGCTCCTTTGTGAAGCTGGGGTGATCAGGCGATATCCGGAAGGCGCCTGGGTTTATTATCGTCTTGGTGAAGGTGGACCGGCTGAGCTGGCGCGGCGGATTGTTGCGCAAAGTGAGCAGGATGATCCGGTGCTTGCTGCCGACCACGAACGATTGGTTTCCTTGCGCCGAGCAAAGGCTGAGGAAGCGGCGGCTTTCTTTGCTGCGCGTGCCAACAACTGGGATAAGGAGCGTAGCCTTCATGTACCGGAAGTTGCCGTTGAAGCCGCCATGCGTGCTCTTGTGGGGTCCAGATCTTTTGAGACCCTCCTGGACCTTGGGACTGGAACTGGCAGATTGCTGGAGTTATTCAGTGAACAGTACGACCGCGGCATTGGGATTGATGCAAGCCAGAACATGCTTTCTGTTGCGCGTGCCAATCTGGACCGTGCTGGCTTGCAGAAAGCGCAGGTGCGTCAGGGCGATATTTATGCGCTGCCGGTTGCGCCAGACACGGCTGATCTGACTGTGGTTCATCAGGTTCTTCATTATTTGGAGGAGCCTGGCCGGGCGATTTTGGAAGCTGCCCGTGCTTTGAAGCCTGGTGGCCGTCTGCTGCTCGTGGATTTTGCTCCTCACGAACTGGAGTTTTTACGGGAAAAGCATGCACATCGTCGTCTTGGCTTTTCTCAGGGACAAGTGGGCAATTGGCTTTCCGAGGCTGATCTGGAGCTTGTTTCAACGCATGATCTTACCCCGGGCGCGGGGGAAAAAGACAAATTAACAGTTACCCTTTGGCTTGCTCAGGATCGTCGGGTTGTAACTGACCTGCCTGTTGCAGATCAGACCAAGGAGCTTGCTTAGTTATGAGCGAACATAGTATCGATCGCCGTTTCAGGCTCAACGGAGCCTCTGACATTTCCGTGTCTTTTGAGTTTTTTCCTCCTAAAAGCGAGAAGATGGAGCAACAGCTTTGGTCGTCAGTCAAACGGCTTGAGCCTTTGGGTCCAAGCTTTGTTTCTGTTACCTATGGTGCTGGCGGATCAACCCGCGAGCGTACACACTCTACGGTGTCCCGTATTGTGAATGAGACTGCTCTGAAGCCTGCTGCACATCTGACCTGCGTGGACGCAACCAGAACCGAGGTGAATGAGGTCATTTGTGCTTACTGGGATGCTGGTGTCCGCCACATTGTGGCGCTGCGCGGTGACCCTGCTGCAGGCCTTGGGGAGAAGTATAATCCGCACGACGGTGGATATCAGTCCACCGCTGATCTGGTGGCTTCCATTCGTTCCATTGGTGATTTTGAGGTTTCAGTTTCAGCTTACCCTGAAAAGCACCCAGAGTCCCCTGACTGGGAAAGTGAGCTGGATGTTTTGAAGGCGAAAGTGGATGCGGGTGCGACCCGTGCGATCACGCAGTTCTTCTTCGATAATGATCATTACTTCCGCTACGTGGACCGTGTTCGTGCGGCAGGCATCAACATTCCAATCATTCCGGGTATTGTTCCTGTGACCAGTTTCAAGGGTATTTCCGGTTTTGCGACGAAGACCGGAGCTTCAGTTCCGGGTTGGCTGGCGCACCGGTTTGATGGTCTTGACGGTGACCCACGTACTCGCGAACTGGTTGCTGCGGCAGTTGCTGCTGAGCAGGTGATGAGCCTTGCTGATGATGGTGTTGAGGACTTCCACTTTTACACAATGAACAAGGCGGACCTCGTTTATGCGATCTGCCATATGCTTGGTCTTCGGGCGAAACAGGATGTGAAAGCATCTGTCGCTGCCTGAACCCAACCCACGCACATACGAAGATATTTGTCGGATTACGACCCCATTCGTGACCCGAAAAAATAGAGTACAAGAAAAGATCGGATCCTATGAGTTTGCAGGTAAAAAAGACCGGTTCGGACATTTTTGCAGCCCTGGAAGCAGCCGCCAGGGAGCGTATCCTTATTCTGGATGGCGCCATGGGAACTATGATCCAGAATCTCCAGTTCAATGAAGCGCAGTTCAGAGGTGAGCGCTTCAGGAGCTGGAACCAGGACCTGAAAGGGAACAACGACCTTCTGATCCTGACCCAGCCGGATGCCATTCGTGATATCCACCTGCAGTATCTGAAAGCGGGTTCGGATATAATCGAGACCAATACGTTCTCGTCCACGTCCATCGCGCAGGCTGACTACGCGATGGAAAGTATTGTTTATGAGCTGAACAGGGAAGGCGCCCGCCTTTGTTGTGAAGCTGTTGAGCAGATGAAGGCGATTGACTCTTCCCGCCGCCGGTTTGTGGCGGGCGGTCTTGGGCCAACAAACCGGACGGCCTCTATCTCTCCAGACGTCAACAATCCGGGTTTCCGCGCGGTTTCCTTTGATGACCTGAAGGAGTCGTACGCTGAAGCTACCCGTGGATTGGTAGATGGCGGGTGTGATCTGATCCTTGTTGAGACCATCTTTGACACTTTGAATGCAAAAGCGGCCTTGTTCGCGATTGATCAGGTGTTTGAGGAAAAAGGCATCATGCTGCCGGTTATGATTTCCGGCACGATCACCGATTTGTCGGGCCGTACGCTTTCGGGTCAGACACCGGAAGCGTTCTGGAATTCTGTCAATCATGCTGAACCGTTTACGATTGGTTTGAACTGTGCGCTGGGGGCGAAGGAAATGCGTGCGCACGTGGATGAGATTTCCCGTGTTGCAAATACTCTTGTCTGTGCTTATCCGAATGCGGGTTTGCCAAATGAGTTTGGCGAATATGATGAGAGCCCGGAATATATGGCTGGCCTCATGAAAGAGTTTGCCGAGGCTGGTCTGGTCAATGTGGTCGGCGGGTGTTGCGGGACTACGCCGGACCATATCAAAGCCCTAGCTGATGCGATGGAAGGCCTGAAGCCACGTACTGTGCCAAAGGTGCCGCGCCTGATGCGTCTGTCAGGTCTGGAACCGTTCACGTTCACCAGGGAAGTAAACTTCGTTAATGTGGGTGAGCGGACCAACGTGACCGGGTCTGCACGGTTCCGCAAGCTGATCAAAAACAGTGACTACAATGCAGCGTTGGATGTTGCCCGTTCTCAGGTCGAAAATGGCGCACAGATCATCGACATCAACATGGATGAGGGGCTTCTGGACAGTGAAGAGGCCATGGTTACCTTCTTCAACCTGATTGCGGCTGAACCGGACATTGCCAGGGTTCCGGTGATGATAGACAGCTCCAGGTGGACTGTGATTGAAGCTGGTCTGAAGTGTGTGCAGGGTAAGGCTGTGGTGAACTCTATCTCTTTGAAAGAAGGGGAAGAGAACTTTATCGCGCAAGCCAGGCTGGTCCGCCGTTATGGTGCTGCTGTTGTTGTGATGGCGTTTGATGAAACAGGTCAGGCTGATACGCTTCAGCGTAAGACTGATATTTGTAAGCGCTCCTATGATATACTGGTTGATAAGGTTGGTTTCCCGCCTGAAGATATCATTTTTGATCCGAATATCTTTGCGGTCGCGACAGGTATTGAAGAGCACGACAACTATGGCGTTGACTTTATTGAAGCGACCAGGTGGATCGCGGAAAACCTGCCATATGCTCACATCTCGGGCGGGGTTTCCAACCTGTCGTTCTCCTTCCGCGGGAATGAGCCGGTTCGTGAAGCCATGCACTCTGTGTTCCTGTATCACGCCATTCAGGTTGGCATGGACATGGGCATTGTGAATGCAGGCCAGCTGGCTGTCTATGATGACCTTCCTGCTGAGCTGCGCGAGCTTTGTGAAGATGTGGTGCTTAACCGACGTGCAGATTCCACGGATCGTCTGCTGGATGCTGCGGATAAGTTTAAAGGCGCTGGTGGCAAGAAGCGGGAAGTTGATCTGAAATGGCGCGAGGGTACAGTTGCAAAGCGTCTTGAGCATTCACTGGTTCACGGTATTACGGACTTTATAATTGAGGACACGGAAGAGGCCCGTCAGAACTCTGATCGTCCGCTGCATGTGATTGAGGGTCCATTGATGGACGGCATGAACGTGGTTGGTGATCTGTTTGGCGCTGGTAAAATGTTCCTGCCACAGGTAGTGAAATCTGCCCGTGTGATGAAGGCCGCTGTTGCTTACCTGATGCCTTTCCTTGAAGAGGAAAAGCGTCGCAGTGGCCTGGATGAGAATTCGTCCAACGGCAAGATCCTGATGGCGACCGTGAAAGGGGATGTGCACGACATTGGCAAGAACATTGTTGGTGTTGTTCTGCAGTGTAACAACTTTGAGGTTATTGATCTTGGGGTGATGGTGCCAACGGCCAGAATCATTGATGAAGCACGTAAGCACAAAGTCGATATTATTGGCTTGTCCGGGCTGATTACCCCGTCACTGGATGAAATGTGTCATGTGGCTTCTGAAATGGAGCGTGAAGGTCTTGATATTCCGCTGCTGATTGGCGGTGCGACGACCTCTCGTGTTCATACCGCAGTGAAAATCCACCCGAACTATTCCAGGGGGCAGTCAATCTATGTCACTGATGCCGGACGTGCGGTGGGCATTGCGTCCCGTCTGGTGAGTGAAGGCGGGCTTGAGGCTATCTATGAGGCAACTCGCATTGAATATGCCGATGTTGCTGAGAAGCATGCACGGTCGCAGAAGACGAAAGTTCGGGCGCCCATCGGGAAAGCCCGTAAAAACCGCTTCAAGCCGAACTTTGACGGGTATAAGCCAACTAAGCCTAAGTTCATCAGCACCAGGACATTTACTGCTGTCCCTTTGGAGGAACTGGTGCAGTATATTGACTGGACACCCTTCTTCTCCACCTGGGAGATCAAAGGGACTTATCCTGCAGTGCTGACGGATGATCTCTACGGCCCGGCAGCGCAGGCGCTTTATAATGATGCGCAGGAGATGTTGAAGGAAATCGTGGAAGGCAAACTGCTGCAAGCGAATGCTGTGGTTGGTTTCTGGCCTTGTGCGCAGGACGGTGATGACCTGGTGCTGTACACCGATGAGAGCCGAACAACTGAGCTGAACCGCCTTTATACCCTGCGTCAGCAGATGGACCGGAGTTCTTCTGATCGCGGAAACGTGGCTCTTGCGGACTTTGTCGCTCCGATTGATAGCGGCATCCCGGACTATATTGGCGGGTTTGCCGTGACAGCGGGTATTGGTGAGGATGAAATTGCCAGGCGCTATGGTGAAGCTGGGGATGATTATAACAAGATCCTCAGTCAGGCGATTGCTGACCGTTTGGCAGAAGCACTTGCCGAACGGATGCATGAACTGGTGCGGACGGAGCTTTGGGCATATGCCCCGAGTGAAAGTTTGTCTAATGCTGATCTGATTGCTGAGCAGTATAACGGTATTCGCCCCGCACCAGGTTACCCGGCGCAGCCTGATCATACTGAGAAGGGTACTATTTGGGAGTTGCTTGATGCGGAAGCGCAGACAGGCATCTTATTGACCGAGAGCTACGCGATGTGGCCGGGATCTGCTGTGTCTGGTCTCTACTTCTCCCACCCTGACAGTCACTACTTCGGCATTGGTAAAATTGAGCGGGATCAGGTGGAAGATTATGCCAAGCGTAAGGGGTGGGAACTGGCAAAGGCAGAGCGCTGGCTGGCTCCGATTTTGAATTACAACCCGATAGCTCGTGCAGTTGCCGAATAACCATCTGAAGAAAATAAATAAAAAGGGTTGCGGATGTTTTCACAACCCTTTTACGTTGCCGGATTGCAGCTGAAGCGCGCAAGGACTGTTTCCAATGACTGACCTGATCATCCGCATAGTCTCATTATGTATGTTCAGGAGAAGACAGTCGCTCCTGTTTTGGGCATAGGAGACGACCGATGAAAAAGACAAATTTGAAGATCCATAGTTCAGCGGCAACCACTACGTCTGTAACCCGCCATGATTTCCAATAATGGTGACGCCGTTATTGAACGAGATCTGAATTCTTCGATTTCTTTTATCAACTAAACAGGTTTGGTGCTGCTTACACCCCTGGTTAGCAGCGTAGTGAAGAACAGAAAGAAGGTTTTGCACTGTCTGATGCACTCATCCCGGAGCTGAAAGAGGCGGATATACCAATAATTGACGCGCCGATTTGCTTTTTTCTCTGTCCAGCCGCTTTGAAGGCATTGGGTGACCAAGTTGCCCGTGTGGGAGTGACCTTCAATTACATAAAATACGTCCCTTACGGCCTGCTGACGGGCAGGAAGGGGTTTATTCATTTCAGGCAGCGCGCTGCGTGCCAGTTGGTGCTCCAGTAGACTTTTCAGCACCTTACCTCAAGCAGGTACCTGGATTTGTGGGTGTGACAGCCCTGGAAGTTGTGCCTTCTGTTTTGTTTTGTGAAAAACCTGGTCAGTGTGGGTAGGGGCTATAGCAAGCCCATAACGACAGCAGCGACGAATGCGAATGCAAGTGTGATTGCTACGGCGTTAAAGCTTCGTGTGACACTCATGGATTTATCTCCCGTTACTCACTAGCTGTTTAAAGCTTATGGGACAGGAGCCACGTTAGAAAGCAAAAAATGCATTATTTCATGGCGCTGCGGGAAAATGACCTGAGATAACTGAAAATTCCTGGTGCAAATAGGGTGTGTAAAGCCAGAGGATACATTCTGGGTGTCCTGTGAAATGCAAGGGAATTCTTGCGTTTCATTTGTCAAATCAATATTCAGGTTTCTGCGGCTCCAGGAAAACCAGCGGGACAGTGATGTTTTTCAGCTACGGTGAATTGGGCGTGGATAGTTAAAAACTTTCATGGCAATTCAGAGTAGAAACCAAAAACATTCAGCATTGAATCAGTAATAGCGCCGGGCGGGTGCTTGCTCAAATTGAGGATTTTGAGGTGGGTTACAAGACAGGCGGGACAACTGCCTTAAGAATTTTGTCTGCCGTTGTGGTTGTTAGCATGCTTACTGGTGCCGAACACGTTGGTGCGGCTCCGATACCTAAAGCTCGTCCTCAGGCTGGCAATGTGACCTTGTTACCTCCAATGCCTCTTTCTCAGAACAAGGCGACCATTAAGCCATTGCGTGTTCCAGTGGGTAAGCCGCTTTCTCTGGTTCCTGTGTCCATCAAAAACCAACGCGTTTTTCCTCCCGCAGGCAAAGCCAGGATGTGTGTGCTCCGCGGCTGGAGTGTTAAGGTCCTGGATGCTGTTGATGGTCCTGGCGGGTGTGGGATTGACCAACCTGTTTCCCTAGGGTCAGTTGTTAGTGGCGGCGGTCAGGAAATTGGCCTGACGATGCCAGTGCAGATTGAGTGCGGGCTGGCGCAAAAGCTGGATGGTTGGTTACAGGACGTGGCAGTGCCAGCTGCCCGGCGGGAGCTGGGAGCCTCCATCACGCGCATCCGCACTGCTGCTGGATATGCCTGCCGTGGCCGTAATAATAAACGAGGTGCGAAACTCTCTGAGCATGGTAAAGGGAATGCCATCGATATTGCTGGTTTTTCTTTGTCTGATGGCCGGGAAGTGACTGTTGAAGAGGGGTGGGATGGTTCTTCAGCAGAAGTGCGTTTCCTGAGCAGCTTGCATAAGGGAGCGTGTGAGCGTTTCACGACCGTGCTGGGCCCGGGGGCTGACAGGTATCACCGGGATCACTTGCATTTAGATCAAGGCTGTCACGGCAAGGGCTGCAAATATCGCGTCTGCAAATGAAGGCACTTGCTTGCACACTGTTATTCGGGGATATGTATTGGGAACGCCCACCTGAGCGAGACGGGCTTTATCTCTTTCAAGCGGGCGCGTTCTGTGGTGACAGGGCTTACTGGCAGAAGCGGTTTTGGCCAGAGTACGTGCGATAGGTACCAGTGTTCGGGTTAAAGCTTCTGTATTTGCTGGTGCAATATGCAAACCATGCCGGGGACCACGGGGCTGGGGCTACAGCCTGAACAGGATACACAGGCGGCCGGCCGTATGCCGGGCGTGGTGGGGTAACGTACTGAGGTTGTGGTTTCACTGCATTGCCGATGATGAGGCCTGTTGCCAGGCCGAAGATGCCGATTGCAGCTGCTTCACCTGCATTGATGCCGCGCTTCCTATGGTTCCTATGCTTTCTCTTCTGACGCTTATGGTAATAGTTGTTCTCAATATACGTGTTGTTTTGAATACGAGTATTATGTCTGGGGCCTGCCTGCGCAGCAGAAATGGCTGGCATCATCATTGCCCCTGCAAGCGCTACTGAAATTACTGCTGATGCTTTAGCCATTTTCGTCTCCGTAAACGGTACTTCATGTTTGTTGAGGCTAATTAACCAGAAATGGCCTGAACCTTGTTTGAGAGCGCCATTCATCTTCTGTTCATGTAGATGAATGTGGCAAAAATTCCCTATGAATCAATTTGTTATATGACGGGAAAAACATTAGAAGCGTTCATTTCCTGCCGAATTTTAAGTTGAGTAGTTATTCATCCTACTTAAATCATCCTGTTGTCTTCTCCAAATAAGGAAGGTCGCTTTCGGGAATACGCTAAAATGGAGATGGACAAGACCCGGTAATCTAATACCAATCTGCATAATCATTGACCTGTTATTGCCCAGTCCCGTGATGCAATTGTTTTGATCCGCCCTGTTTCAGCA
>CANNAV010000056.1 GCA_947502585.1 uncultured Pseudovibrio sp. | reverse complement strand
GAATACTGGATCGCTTTAAGCAGGCTGGTTACGCTCTGCAAAGAAGCTTAAAAGCACCGTATTGCTTCGCGTGAGCGAACAGACAAACTATCGTGACAAAGTGGCGCGAAAGAACAGGCTTCACAATATCTGATGTTTGGGGGTCGGAAGTGACAGGAGTTCGGTAATGTTGCGGTAACAGACCTGTTGATCCGGTTTTTCCTGTGGTCTTTTGCGATCTTTATAAGACAGCAGCAGCAGCCCTTGACAGAACGTGCCCGAAGAGCAGCTCATAGCCCTCGACGCCAGCAACGGTCCCTTATTTCCCCGGGTTTTTGCATGCGCAATGAAGGTCGGCATCATCAGTACGCCCGCCCGCTTTTCACATATCTGAACCGATCAGTCCCACCGGGGCAGCGATGGTGTTCTGGCCGAAGGCATTTTTATCCCACATCTGGCGCCTCCTTCAAAACAGAAAAATCAGGAACGCCTGCGGGATCTGGACAGGACGACCGGAATAGCCTTGCTCGTCGGGCTGCCGGACTGATCCCCTGCGGAGTAAACCGGCACGAGGACATTTACCTCCGGAAAGTAAGAGGTGATGCAGCCCTGCGGCATGTCCTTGGGCACAACCTGAAAATCGAGAGCACGCCGGTTGCGACCATCTTCACTCACAGTTCCAATATCTACCTTTTCACCTTTGGAACCACCGGCCCGGCGCATGTCGATCGGGTTTATGAACACCACTTTGCGTTCGCCGGAGATATCTCTGTATCGACCATTAAGCGTGTAAACGGTGGTGTTGAACTGATCGTGAGAGCGCAGGCTCTGCAAGGTGAAGGTCAGCGCGGGGGCTTTGGAAGTACGTTGTGCAGATGTCGCAAGTGGGAGAGAATAACCTGAGAACTCTGCTTTCCCGGATTTTGTCGCCCACCTGCGGTCAGCAATCGGATTACTCAGATAAAACTCGCCCGGAGTAAGCACCTGACCGTTAAATCCGGCAAGCACAGGCAGGACTTTCCCGATCTTTTCCCGAATACGATCATAGTTCTCAATGTAATGTGTCCAGTTGACCGCTTTGTTGCCAACGGTCGCTCTGGCCAACCTGGCAATAATCGCAGGTTCTGACATCAGAAGATCAGAGGCTGGCTGGTTTACACCAGCAGACGCATGGACCCTGGAGAGTGCCCCCTCCACGGTCATGAGCTGCTTACATGACCTTTGAATGTTATATTCAGTGCGTCCCGGAGCAGGCAGAATACAGGAGAGGGCGCCCGTCATCAGATGACTGCGGTTCAGCCTGGTTGCGATGCTTACCGTAAGGCGACATTTGCAAATGGCCTCTTCTGTCAGGTGTGTCCGGTACCGAACGGGTAAAGTTGCCTCCCAGACTAACAAAAACCCACAGTTTGCCGTCATTCATCATCTTGACGGACTCAACGGCATCGACACCGGTATCCGTGGGTAGCTCAAACCCGAAGGCTTGCTGTAAAGAGGTCCGAAACTCCTCAGACGGGTCAGAGGTAATGCATACGGCGAATGCCCTGGGTGTTAGCATGACCCGGCATCGGACAAGCGCCAGCCCACGGCTTGCCCACGTTTCCGCGAATGAACAACAGGTTCATCATCTCACGGATCGTTGCAACTAAGTGTTTGTGCTGGCTGATACCAGCACCCCATGGGATGATCGGGCGATCTGCCTTAACGTAAATCAGAGCAGCTTTTTCGATCTCGTCACGGGAGAGACCAGACTGCTCCTCAATTTCTTTCCAGGACGTCATTTCAAGGGCTTTCTTATAGCTTTCAAACCCCTTGCAATTTTCTTCAATAAACACACGGTCAACAAGGCTGTGGATAAGTATGCGCGCGTTGTCCCATGCCAGAATAGTTTTTTCCATGCCACGGACAGCCGCCAATTCGCCGCCCAGCTTCGGGGTGAATAAGTCCGGCAACGGGTGTGGAACCAAACCGCATCATCTCCAGCGGGTTTTGGGGGTTTGCATAGCGCTCCAGTCCGCGCTCTTTGAGCGGGTTAAAGGACACCACATGTGCCCTGCGCGGGGTGGCTGCGCGTAAAACCGGCAACATACGCGGATCAGTCGAGCCCGGATTGTGACCAAAAACAAAGATGGCATCAGCTGTGGAAAAGTCTTCCAGACGAACCGTGGCCCGCTTGCTGCCAATCGCCTCATCAAGCACAACGCTGCTGGCTTCATGACACATGTCTGAGCTGGAGGGGTAGTTGCTGGACCCATAAACACGCCCGAGCAGCTGATAGAAGAAAGCAGCCTCATTGCCTGTGTGCCCGAAGGTGTAAAATACGACCTCTCCGGGGTCCGTTACAGCCCTCAGTTCACTGCCAATTTCTTTGATAGCCTCAGCCCGGCTGATCTCGTTATAGCGGTCAGTTATTCTGTTATAGCGTGGCGGAGCTGTTAAGCGGCCTTGGTCCTCAAGTTCAAAGTCGGAGAAGGTCTGCAACTCAAAAATCGTGTATTCCTGAAAGAATGAGTCTGTGCTTCTCTTATCCGTCATTTCGGTTGCCACGGCTTTGACGCTGTTTTCACAAAATTCTATGGAGGAGGTCTTTTCAGGATCAACCCATGCACAGCCAGGGCCAGTAAAACCATCACGCTGGTTGGTTCTTAAGACAGTCCGAATTCCCGAAGTCAGCGACGTGCTTTGCAACAGAGCCGGAGCTGTTGATTTCTTTGCAATAATATTGTCGGAAACGCCGGACTCCTCAGGCTCTTTAATCGCCTGCGAACTTGATGAGTCGCTAACTGTAGCGTGTGAAACTGTATCCACGGTTGCAACTAAACAGATTTAAACGATTTTCCTGTGCTAATTTAACAGCCAGATCGCTGGGAGTTGCCATGACGGCAAGTGTTCCAACGCGGGCACTGACCGCTTTTTGCACCAGGTCAGAGCTGCACCGGCTTGTCGTGATCACCAGATCAACGGGGTTACTGCTGCGCGCACCAGCACCAAGGGCTTTGTCCATGGCGTTGTGTCGGCCAATATCTTCGCGCACAGCCAGTATCTGATCACCGCAGCACACCGCTGCTGCATGCAAGCCGCCGCCATAAATGCCATTGAGCGTTTGTCTGGATTGCATCGCTTCAAACATGGCCCCAATGCTTTCGGTTTTGGGAGCAGGTTGCGGAGAGAGCGGGGTAAGCGCACGTAAGGCGGCACGAATACTGTCAAGTCCGCACAGGCCACAGCCAGAGGTTCCTGTCAGCAGGCGCTTGCGCTTCAGGGCAGTAAAGAACAGCTCATCATCAATATCCAGATTGACACTGATACCTTCCACGCCATGCTCATTCAGGGTGATGGAGCTCACATCGCTGATGGAGGACACAACCGACTCACTGATGGCAAAGCCAGCGGCAAAGTCCTCAAGGTCTCTGGGCGTGGCCATAAACACTGCAAAGCCCTCTCCGTTCAGCGTGACCGCAACCGGTACTTCAGGAGGAAGTTTTCTACCTTCTGTAACAGGTGTTTCCCACTCAGGGGCCAGAACAGACAACCAAGACTCCCCTTCTTTCTGCTCTTCTTATCATGAGATTAGGAAGTTCCCGATCTTTTGGTCAAGTTCAACCTTTACCTCATCACGAAGCCCGGCGCTATCCTCCAATATTTCTGGTGCCTTTAAAAAATCAAGTACCTGATATTGTTTGATATTTGGGAAGAACGTAAGATCAGGTGCCCGTGTCTTCAACTTTTCCTGAGAAATTGTCTGCATAAGGATCTGGGTGGCCCCGAACACACTTTCCGTCGCGCTGGGAAACCCGCGCTTTATGCTTCGTTTGGGTGTGCCGACAACATCCACCGCAATCACAACATCACAATCACGGGGCAATGCGTCAAATGGCAGCGGGTTTACAACACCGCCATCAATAAGAACCGTGTTGTTCAGATGCACAGGCTTGAAGACAAACGGAATAGCTATACTGGCTGAGACAGCATCCACCAGATTGCCCTTTGAAAAGCGCACTTCCTCCGCCTTGTAGTAATCTGCGGCAATGGCCTGAAACGGGACAGAAAGCTCACAGAAATCGTTCTTCAACACGTCCCCGACAAAAACTTCAAGCACACGTTTGGAGTCAAACTGGCCAAAGCTGGACTTACTTCCAAGCAAATCTGCAAAACGTCTGGGCATGCTAACTTCAACCAGCTTGCTCAGTACCTTCTTCCATTCGCCAAGCGTTTCAAGCGTATATGCCTCAAGTTCGTCTCCGCTCACCCCGCCTGCATATCCTGCACCAATTAAGGCGCCAATGGAGGTGCCTGTAATGGCATGAGGGGTGATGCCCATGTCATCAAGAGCTTGCAAAACCGCGATATGAGAGAGACCACGTGCGCCGCCGCCACCAAGGGCAAGGCCAATCCTGGGAGTGCTCATTGAAATCCTGATCCTTTAATATCTATCAATAAAAATATGGGTGCTCTCGCTTGCTTTCCAATTGAAAACCGGGAGAAATATCGTGATAATTACATATGACGAACATAGATAAACAATATATGGGCACTGGGGCAAACAGATCAGTTGTTTTGATGGCAGTTAAGCTCGTGGTTTAGCTGGTAAGGCTCCAGTCTTGCGGTGTAAATGATGAACTATTCCATAGGCTATCCGACAGGCTTTGATCGAAATCTGTTGCAGTTTTCTCAAAAGCTATGGAACTGTTCAACTTTGCAAAGTCGCTGGGAAGAGTGCACAAGGTTTGCAGAGAAGCTGGGCTTTGAAAAGGGCGCCTACATCATCGTGCCCAAAATCGAAGGCCGCGTAGAAGACCGGCAGCCGATTTGCCTGTCCAATCACGCAGCTGATTGGGTTGATCATTACAACAGCCATCATTACTATTTCAAAGACCCTGGCATGGATTATCTGCTCAGCGGCAAGCGGGCGGATCAGCTCTGGACCGATTACACCGTCAGACCAACCGGGAAGGTTGATGAAGACTTCTTCCAGGATGTTCGTTCTGCGGGGCTGAAGTTCGGCGTCACCATGCCGCTTGACTGCTCCAATAAACATTTGGTCGGTGGTGCAAGCTTTGCGTCTTGCGAACGGACACAATCTGGCTTTGATGCGCAGATGACAGCAAAATACCCGGTCCTGAAAGGTGCCGTGCAACTTTTCCATATCTATGCGCAGAAACCTGAAACTCTGAACGAGTTTCTTGGCTTTACTCCCAGAGAGCATGAATGTCTGCTGTGGTTGACCGCGGGCAGGGCAAATAAAGAGATTGCCTACATTCTGAAACTATCAGAGAAAACGGTAGAGCATCACATCAAACGTGCTTGTAAGAAGCTGCAGGTGTCGAACCGGACACATGCCGTTGCCAGAGCAATGACCTTTCAGTTGCTTTCGCCCTAGTTTTTTGCAACTTTAAGGCATGAGGGAAAATCCCCCATTGTTATAAGTTGCGCATTTATGCATAATCAAACTTGCTGGAGGTTGCACTTCAGTTCCTGCATGGCACTTTTTCGCCTCGTGCAGTTGTTTGTGGTAGTTTATCAATTTGATCTGTTGGCAGGGCACAGGCTGTCGTTGTCCGGCTGAATAGTGTAGATGAATTCAACTCCTCCGAAGTTCGCTTCGGAGGATTTTTTTGGCAAAGATATCAGGGCGCATAAAAAAGAGCGACCCGATAAGTCGCTCTGTAAACTCAGATTATTGGTGAAGGATCGCTTAGTCCTGCTGTTCACGCTGAACAGCGCGCCAGCCGATATCTTTTCGATAGAAGCCGTCCGGCCAGTCAATCTTCTCAGCTGCCACATACGCCTTCTCACGCGCTTGCGAAACGGTCGCTGCCCGAGCGGTGATGTTCAGAACCCGCCCACCGTTTGACAACAGTTTGTCATCCGCAGAAACCGTGCCGGCATGGAAGATTTCCACATCCGGATCGGCTGCAGCCTCAGTCACCCCTTTAATCTCGCTCAGCCTCTCATAGGAACCCGGATAGCCCCTGGTCGCCATCACCACGGTGATTGCAGTATCCTTGTGCCATTCCGCATCCACCAGATCCAGCGTCCCTTCAGCACAGCCAAGCAGAATCGGCAGCAGGTCAGTCTTCAGGCGCATCATCATAACCTGACACTCCGGATCGCCAAAGCGCACGTTGTATTCAATCAGTTTAGGACCGTCTCTGGTGATCATCAGGCCCGCATAAAGCACGCCTTTGAACGGACAGCCCTGCGCTTTCATATCTGCAATGGTCGGGTGGATGATCTCTCTCATCACCCGGTCCAGCATCTCCTCGCTCATCACAGGAGCTGGGGAGTAAGCACCCATACCGCCGGTGTTTGGACCTTCATCACCATCAAACGCTCTTTTGTGATCCTGCGCTGTTGCCAGCGGAAGGGCGTTCTTGCCATCCGAAAGAACAAAGAAGCTGGCTTCCTCGCCTTCAAGAAACTCTTCAACAACAACTTCTGCTCCGGCATCGCCGAAGGCACCGTCAAAGCAGGTGTCGATCGCATCAAGCGCTTCCTGCTCATTCATAGCTATAATGACGCCCTTGCCAGCAGCAAGCCCATCTGCTTTCACCACGATCGGTGCGCCTTGCTCAACGACGTAGGACTTTGCTGCCGCGGCATTGTCAAACCGGCCATAAGCAGCGGTTGGCACATTCGCGCGGGAGCACATCTCCTTGGTAAAGCCTTTGGAGCCTTCCAGTTGAGCGGCAGCAGAAGATGGGCCAAATACACGAAGGTCCGCATGGGTAAGGCTGTCAGAGAGGCCGTCAACCAGTGGAGCTTCCGGGCCAATCACAACAAAATTGATGTCGTGGAGGCGGCAAAACTCGATAACACCGCGGTGATCAGTCGGGTCCAGCGGAATACACTTGGCAAATTGCTCAATGCCTGCATTGCCCGGGGCAACAAACAGTTCGTTCAGCACAGGAGATTTCGCCAGAGACCACGCCAGCGAATGCTCACGCCCGCCTGATCCAATCAGCAGAATATTCATTGATGTAGACCCTGAAGTAAAAAAGGGAACAGGTTCCCAGGTTGTGCGTCTAGATTGTGATGCAGCCTGTAGCATGAGTATGGCTCACAGTAAACGAGCAACAGCCATGGAGAGACCAAAATGCCCCGTCCATCAGTTGAACTGGTGCTGGTTACGCCACTGTTCATGAAAGAGTTTTTCGGCTTGTTGGCCAAATGGGGCGAGCAAGACACACTCTCCGAGCCGGTTCGTTCGCTTGAGGATACCGCCCGCAGGTTGCTGGTTGATCCAGGTGCAGGGCAGGCATGGTTGATCAGAAGCACGGGAAAAAGCCTCGGGTTTGTGCTCGTAAGCTACCGCTATAGTGTACGGGCAGGTGGAAAAGTCGGGTTCATAGAGCAGATAGCGCTCTGTCCAGTAGAAGGGATTGAGCGGCTGTTACCTCCTGTATTGCAGGCACTGGAGGATGATCTGGCACAAAAGTCTGTCGTTAAGATGGAAGTTTCGCTGAAGAGACCAGAGCGAAAGACCAGAAAACAGTTCTTCGAGGAATTTGGCTTCTTGACGCAAAGTGTCGATCTGTTGGAAAAGACAATTCACTACGAAGAGGAATTTCCTCTCAGTTTTTAGAGCGGATTCCGTTGTCTGGCTTCAAGCAAGGCGCAGGAGTTTGCTCCAACAACGATGTAAAAGCGCGATACGTGAATGTAAATGAACGCAGGCAGGCTCTGAAAATAGGGGAAGGTGGCAATGTTCAATACCAAAGACACTGGTCCAGTTGCAGATGCAGTAAAACGTCATTGGGTTGATACGCGCTTGCCGCCAGGCCTTCGTCCCTTTGCCCGGCTTGCAAGGTGGGAGCGGCCAATCGGCTGGTATCTGCTTATGTGGCCGTGTTTGTGGTCTTTAGCCCTTGCATCCAGTGCGGCAGGCTCTGCAATCCCAAACATCTGGTACGCTGTGCTGATGTTTATCGGTTCCGTGGCAATGCGCGGTGCAGGCTGCACCTATAACGATATTGTCGATAAGGATATTGACGATAAGGTCGAGCGCACACGCTCGCGCCCAATCCCCTCAGGTCAGGTCTCCGGCAAACAGGCGAAGTTTTTTATGGCGTTGCAGGCGCTCGCCGGATTGGTCGTTCTGTTGCAGTTCAATACCTTCACTGTGATACTTGGCATATCTTCCTTAGCTGTTGTGGCGGCTTATCCCTTCATGAAACACATCACCGACTGGCCGCAGTTCGTGCTTGGTCTGGCGTTCTCCTGGGGTGCGTTGATGGGGTGGGCGGCTGTGTTTGGCAGCCTGTCACTGGCACCTATACTGCTGTATTGTGGCGGTGTCCTCTGGACAATCGGCTACGACACCATCTACGCCCATCAGGATAAAGAGGACGATGCTTTGGTCGGTGTGCGCTCAACAGCGCGACTGTTTGGCGAAAAAACCCGTCAGGCTCTGGTCATTCTTTACGGCGCAACAGTTGTTTTGTTTGCTGCAGCCTTCATAGTTGCCGGCAGTGGCCCGCTTGCATTTGCAGGATTGGCGCTTGGCGCCTTTCACTTGCTGAACCAGATCCGTGTGTTGGATATTGATGACGGCGATCAATGCCTGAAGCTCTTTCAATCCAATTCTGCTTTCGGACTGATCCTGTTTATCGGACTGGTGATGGATAGCCTTGCTGCCTTTTACCTGTAAGAGTTTCAGCGCTGCGGAGAGGTGAAACAGCGGGAGCGGGCCAATATCTTCTGCAGGCGTGTCGGCTTGCCTGTTTTGCGGCTAACAAGAAATCGCGGAGGTCTTCCAGTCAACGCGCGAAGCTTTCTGCGTGGCAGCGCCTCACCTTTGGAGCAGGTGCTAAGCCTACGACGTGCCAGCCTGGAGGTTCCATCGCTATCGATCATGAGAAGCGGCAGTGTCAAAACATTTGACCATGCTTCCCAGTAGTCTGCTGTCAGCTCCAGGTCTGTGCTGGAATAGAGTGGAATGCTCAAAGCATGATCGCGATGCAGCAAAGTGACCTGATACTCAGATTCATTGCTAATTTCGTTGACCGTAGCTCTGGCACCTATACCGGAATAAGAACTGAGCGGGACCGTTAAAGTAAGCGGGAGACCGCCCAATTCACGGCGGATAAGCACCTTGTCCCGATCAATGCGAATATCGGATCTGTTAAGGCCTGGTTTTTCAAGAAGATCGTCTGGGAGATCCGCTTGCATGCGAAACGGCAGCAACACGCGCACTCGGTTGATGTGGTTATCGTTGCCCGCAAGGCCTGAAAAATGCGATGTGTAGTTGATCAAGGAATTCCCCCTCCCTCCACAGGTGTGGAGGTTTCAATGAATCTGCTTTTCAAACTACGGGAAATTACAGGGTAAAATCTGCGTAAGTTATTAATTCGAATGGTTAAAAAAAAATTATATTTTAAAGAGGTTTAGCGAAATTCTTCCGTATTTGGTAAAATTCTACCTATCTTTCAGCGAAAGCAATCGCCCGGCAAGCCATGCTTGCCAGACTGCTGCAATTTCTGCGTACAGCCCCGTGATTATTTGCAGGTGTGCTTGCTCTTGAGACAGGCACGTCCTAAACACGAAGTACAAGACAACAGGAGGTCCATGCGAATGTCTGACGCAATTGCCAATTCAAAGCTTGAGGAACAGGCAGTGAGCTTGGTGGAAGCTGCAAAAGCAGCTGGCGCCGATGCCGCAGACGCTATTGCAGTTACGGGCATGTCGCTGTCTGTTTCCGTGCGTGAAGGCAAGGTTGAAAATACTGACCGTGCAGAAGGCAATGACGTTACACTCCGCGTATTTGTCGGCAAACAGGTTGCCAGCATTTCGTCCAGTGCAAGTGACAATCCTGCTGTGCTTGCGGCCCGCGCCGTTGAAATGGCAAAAGTCACGCCGGAAGACCCTTACGCTGGCCTTGCAGAACCAGAACGCCTCCTGAAAGACATCCCTCAGCTGGATCTGATAGATCCACATGAGGTGAGTTCCGGGGAGTTGACCAGAACTGCACTTGAAGCTGAAACCGCAGCTCTTGCTGTTGAAGGTGTGTCCAAATCAGGTGGGGCTGACGCAAGCTGGGGGCTCTCTGGCATCGTGCTTGCAACAAGCCACGGCTTTGTTGGCGCTTATCAGCGTTCCCGCTCAGGCTTCTCTGTGACAGCGATTGCTGGTGAGGGTACTGGCATGGAGCGTGATTACGAATTCGATTCCCGTACCTATTGGGATGATCTGATGTCTGCGGAAGAAGTTGGCCGGATTGCAGCAGAGCGTACCGTACGCCGCCTCAATCCACGCCAGCTGGAAACCCGTAAAGCGCCGGTGGTTTATGAGCCACGCACAGCGCGCTCCCTGCTTGGTCATCTTGCAGACGCGATCAACGGAGCATCCATTGCCCGTGGAACCAGCTTCCTGAAAGATAAAATGGGGCAGCAGGTGTTCGGTAAAGGCATCACCATCTCTGATGATCCATTCAAGGCTCGCGGAGGCGGTACTGCTCCGTTCGATGCAGAGGGTACAGGTGCTGAGTACCTCAACATGATCGAAGACGGTATTCTGGGTCATTGGTTCCTTGACGGATACTCTGCACGTGAGCTTGGTCTTACTTCCAATGGCCGTGCACGCCATTCAGGGTCTTCCACCTCTCCAGGCGCAACCAACCTGACGCTTCAGGCGGGTGAGAAAACGCCGGAAGAAATCTTAATAGATATCGGCGAAGGTTTGCTGGTAACGGATTTGATTGGTCACGGAGCAAACGGTGTCACAGGTGACTACTCCCGAGGAGCCTCCGGCTACTGGGTGGAAAATGGCGAAATCGCCTATCCAGTAAGCGAAATCACCATCGCAGGAAACCTCAGGGACATGTTTTTGAACCTTACACCGGCCTCTGATCTGGATGAACGATATGCAGTGGCCACGCCAACAGTGGTTATCGAAGGACTGACGATTGCCGGAAGCTGACAAACATAGCGTACAGGAAGATTTAGAACTGCTGGTGTCAGCAGCTCTGGGCGGTGGTAGGATCGCCCTTTCCTATTTTGGGAACTCACCAGAAAATTGGACAAAAGAAGGCGATTCGCCGGTGTCTGTCGCCGACATCGAAGTTGATCAGTTTCTGGCATCCAGACTGCGGAAAGCGCGTCCCGATTATGGCTGGCTCTCGGAAGAAACCGAAGACGATCTGGTCCGCAAAGACTATGAGACAGTTTTTATCATCGACCCAATCGATGGCACACGAGCATTCCTGAATGGGCGGGATGAATGGTGTCTGTCGCTGGCGGTGGTCAAAAACGGACGTCCAGCAGTTGGTGTGATTTTTTGCCCGGTGCGCGATGAGCTTTACACCTCCGTAAGTGGCGGGGGCAGCTATCTCAATCGGGAAAGGATCGTAGTTTCAGACCGCCCTTCCGTAACCGGAGCCTACATCGCCGGACCTGTCAGCTTTCTTGAAAAAGAGGGCGTGAAGAGCGAGCAGATTCGTTTCAGTCCCTACCTGGGTTCGCTTGCCTACCGTTTTGCACTGGTTGCCTGTGGGAAATTGGATGCAGGGCTGGCCCGTGCCCGAGCCCGCGACTGGGACCTTGCCGCAGCGGATTTAATCATTAATGAGGCCGGGGGGCAGTTGGTAGACTTATCTGGATCGATCCTCTACTACAATAAAACCAGAACAAATCACCCCGGACTAGTAGCATCTTCTGCCAAATTGTTTAAAAGGCTTCAGGGAATATCCGTAGAGGATTAATCCTGATCGGTTTTCGGTCGGTCTCTCTGTGAAGAAGGTGAGCGAACACTATGAATGCTCAAGAAAAAAACCAACAGCTACTTCACCTCGTGTTTGGTGGCGAATTAGAAGATATCAGCAATGTACGCTTTAAAGATCTTAAGGGTCTGGACATTGTAGGCATCTACCCGAACTACGCTGAAGCGCACGTCGCGTGGAAAGCAAAGGCGCAAGGTACCGTTGATAACGCATTGATGCGTTACTTTATTGTACACATGCACCGTCTGCTTGATCCGGGCGCAGAAACCAAGTAGGTACTGCGCCTCCCGGGAATTTTGCCCGAACTCAAATGGGCTTGTGAAATGTTGAAAAAACTAGGCAAACACCCGCTTGTCATGAAGCTTGTGGGCAATGCCATGGCGTATTATCTGCTCTTTGTATACAAGAGCAGTAAACTGACCATTGATCCTCCAGGAGTATATGAGGAACATGAGGAGGGTGCACCATTCATCGCGTCCATGTGGCACGGTCAGCATTTCATGTTGCCCTTTGCTTGTCCGAAACACTGGGACATCAGGGTTATGATTTCCCGCAGCTCTGACGGTGAAATGCAAGCGATTTGCGCATCAAAACTGGGACTCGGTACGATCCGGGCTGCTGGTGCACAGCACTCCAGTCAAGTCAGAAAGCGTGGTGGCATGCGCGGCTTTATTGAAGCTCTGCGCGTGCTTAAAGAAGGCGGTACAGTCTCCATGACGGCAGACGTGCCTAAAGGTCCGGCACGCAAAGCTGGCAAAGGCATCGTACAGCTGGCCAAGCACTCCGGCCGGCCAATTCTGCCGGTAGCAATGGCAACCAGTCACCATTATGACCTTAATACCTGGGATAAGGCATCCATCAATTTGCCGTTCAGCCATATTGGGTTATGCTTTGGCAAACCTATTCCGGTGCCGGCTGATGCCAGCGAAGAACAGGTTGAAGAAATTCGCCGGATTCTGGAAAACAGTTTGAACGAAATAACTGACAAAGCTTACGCAATCGCCAGATCAGGCAAATAATAAACATCGGCAGAACTGGGTCCCATGAGTTCAGTGATCTTCAGAGTCTATCAAGGTCTCGGCCGCCTGGCCGCGCCTCTTCTTGCTGGTTTGTACAAGTTTCGCGCCCGTCAGGGCAAAGAAGATCAGAACCGCAAAGGGGAACGGTTTGGTATTGCTTCCCGGGAGCGGCCATCTGGTAACCTGATCTGGATCCATGCAGCAAGTGTTGGGGAGGTTAATGCCGTCCTCCCGCTTGCCAGACAGGTTGTTGATAGCGGCTCCAGAATTCTGTTGACAACTGCAACACTGACGTCAGCACAGGTAGTTGATGCCGCTGCTCCGGAGGGCGTAATCCACCAGTTTGTTCCTTACGATACGCGCGGCAACATCAAAAGATTTCTAAATCACTGGTCACCTTGTCTGGCGATCACAGTTGAATCAGAGATCTGGCCGGCGACATTTCATGAACTGGAAAAGCGTCAGATCCCGCTGATTATCGTCAACGGGCGCATGTCAGAAGGCTCCTTTTCGAACTGGAACCGGCTCCCTTCTTTTGCCCATTCGGTTTTTGGAACCGTTGATTGCGTTCTCGCCCAGTCGGAGGATGATGCTGCACGGTTCAAGCAACTGGGTGCAATTCGCGTCAAGTCCACGGGTAATATCAAATTTGACGGCAATATCCCTGAGTGTGATCCGGCAGAACTCGGTGATTTCCAGGATCAGCTCGAAGGTCGCCCAAGGTGGCTTGCTGCCAGCACACACCCGGAAGAGGAAGTAGAAATTGCCAAGGCTCACAAAGAGCTTAAGTGTAAGTTTGATCGCCTGCTCACGATAATCGTGCCCAGACACCCGGTTCGGGCACAGGAAATCCGCGAAGAGCTGGAGCAGATGGGTCTTGTGTGCACACAGCGCTCAAGGGGAGAGGTCATAACCACCGGGACTGATATTTACATCGCTGACACACTTGGCGAGCTTGGCCTCTTCTATCGCGTTGCGCCAATTGTGTTTATGGGAGGGTCTCTGACACCAATCGGTGGGCACAACCTCCTTGAACCAGCGCAGATCGGCTGCGCAATCCTATCCGGTGTACACACACAAAATTTCGCTTGGATCTACCGCCACTTTTCAAAGGAAGAAGGCGTTCTTCTGGTGCACAATACAAGTGAGTTAGCCGATCAAATCGAAAATCTGCTTCATAATCCTGCGGACGTTCAAAAACGCGCCGAAACAGCAAAAGCGCAGGTCCAGTCCGGACGAGGAGCTCTGGCGGTGACCCAGCTGGAGCTGCAGCAGTACCTGCCCATGAAACAGCCTGCGGCCGGGGAAGGAGTAAGCGATGAATGCTCCTGACTTCTGGTGGGTACGAAACATAACCTGGCAAGCTAAGCTCCTGAGCCCTTTAGGTGCTCTTTACGGCTATATGGCGAGTCGGCGCTTCAGGTACAGTCCCAGATATAAAGCCCGTCAACCCGTCATCTGCATTGGCAATTTCACAGCAGGCGGCACAGGCAAAACACCATTTGCGCTGGCGTTGAATGCTTTGTTGAAAGAGGCTGACCATAAAGCTGGCTTTCTTCTGCGCGGCTATGGTGGTTCGATGAAAGGACCTCTGCTTGTAGAGCTGTCAAAATATACTGCAGCAGAAGTTGGCGATGAAGCACTGTTACTGGCTCGCCGCGGCCCGACGGTGGTCTCGGCTGACCGCAGAGCTGGTGCCAAGCTTCTGGAAGAACAGGATGTCTCTGTCATCATTATGGATGATGGTTTCCAGAACCCGTCTTTACACAAGGATTTTTCTATCGTTTTGCTGGATGCGAAGACCGGTATCGGCAATGCCAGATGTATTCCGGCCGGTCCATTGAGGATGCCGTTCAGGAAACAGCTGCAACGGGTCGATCTGCTGATGGTCGTGGGGGAGGGCAATGCGAGTATTGAACAGCAAAAGGCGGTACACCAGGCTGGGATAGATCTGATGTACGCCGCAATCCGTCCTGTGTCCGCAGATGCTCTGGACGGGGAACGTGTGCTTGCATTTGCTGGGATCGGTCGCCCTGAAAAGCTGTATGCCAGCCTGCGGGACGCGGGAGCTGAGGTCGTCGAGACCATGTCCTTCCCGGATCATCATTACTTTACGAAAGAAGATGCTCGTCTGATCCTGCGTATAGCCGAAGCGGAAGATCTGCTGCCAATCACGACCACGAAAGACTACGTCCGGTTGGATGGCCGCGAAGAGCAGTCAATTGCAAGGCTTGCAAACGTGGCAAGTGTTCTGGAAGTGGAAATGAAGATTGCTGATCCAGACGCTCTCATCGAACGCCTTCAACCTGTGCTGCATTACGAAAAGTCTTAGGCTTGCAGGCCATTGCTCTCATAGGCTTTGAGTGCTGCATCCGCGTCGATGTACGCTTCCTGGCGAGAGACACTCCAGTATTTGAGTTCTTCAAGCATGATCGTTTTGCCAGTGATCGCACACTTCACAAAGTTACCTGGTGCTTTCACCTGATAATCACCATCCAGGTATTGGATACGTGCTTCTGTGGGTACGCGTGGCTGTTCAAAACGGTTCATTATTTCTGCATCCGGGTTTGTTTCATTTTTCCTTTCTTACCGTCCAAACCTTAAAAAGGCCAGTGGTAAGAGCGAGCATCTTATGTAAATAAATCTGGCAGCAATTATGCTGCGGCCAGCCTCTCATTACGAATTTTTTTAATCGTTTGCCAGCAAACATATTGGGCCAGAAAGGCGAATACAACACCGCCAACAGCCTGTCCTGCCAGAACTCCGTTTGCCTGATAGAAGTAAGCGCCGACAATGGTGAACGGGATTGTCCCAAGAGTTGCTCTGCTCCAGTTGAACAGCATGGAATAGATTGGGAAGCCCAGATTATTGAACACAGCGTTGGTTACAAACAGAGCAGCATTAAACAGGGAACCAGCTGCTGCAAATGTGCAGAAGAAAAATACCAGCGAGGCGCTGTCACCTTCAGCATTGAAGAAATGCACCAATGGCTCTTGCAACATATACAGTAAGCTCCATGCTGACAGGGTGTAAACCAGGATCAGTAAAAGAGAATCCTTCACAACTTTGCTGAGCCGGTCAAATTTCAAGGCGCCAAAATTCTGACCGATAATGGGACCAACTGCACCGGAAAGAGCAAAGAGGGCACCGAAGGCGACAGGGATAATCCGGCCAACAATCGCATAGCCAGCAACGGTGCCATCACCAAACTGCGCCATTTCCGCAGTGATCCAGGCATTTCCTGCCGGCGTTGCAATGTTGGTCAACATCGCTGGTGTTGCCACTTTGAGAAGATCGACAATATCCCTGACAAATTTTGAGATCTCAGGTTTACCGATCATATCGTGTTTGATGATCAGAATGTAAAGTCCAACACCGACCATCACCAGGCGGGAGACAACAGAAGCAATTGCGGCGCCAGTAATGCCCATGTCAAATCCGAAGATGAGGATCGGATCGAGAATGGCTGTCACAAAGCCGCTTGATAAGGTCACAAACATTGCACCACGTGCATCGCCAACTGATCTTAGCAGCGCAGAAAGCACCATGGCGCCAACGAGGAACGGCATGGATGGCACGACGATGTAAAGGAAGAGCAGCGTGAAATCGAGCGTACGCCCAGACGCCCCGAGTAACATCGCCAAATCATCAAGAAATGCCATGCTGCCAGCCACGACCGAGAGCGATATTAATGTGGATATTATAAGTGACATGCTCACAAGGCGATGTGCGCCTTTAACATCACCTTGCCCGATACGGCGCGCAACGCAGGCACTTGCGGCAATGGAAAGCCCGATGCCAATTGCAGAGGTGAAGAACATGATGGTTCCGGCATAACCAATTGCCGCCGCAAGCTCTTCAATACCCAGTTGTGCAATGTAAAAAAGGTTCGCAAAATCAACAAGAAAAACAGCAATCAATCCAACTGAGCCGGTGGATGTCATCACCAGAACATGGCGCATGGTTGAGCCATAGGTAAACTTTGCATCCCGCGCGCCGGATGTAGTGGCTCTGGACATAAAAACTCACTTTTGGCGATGCTGATAGCAATCGCAGGAGAGGGCCTCGATGACCCTGCAATCATGTATCTTTCCACTGGAACAATGTTTCAGCATCATCTTCAGCTCGGTTTGCAAGCTCTGGAGTCGAATAATTTTGTCTTCCACTTGCGTCAGATGAGCCCGTGCAATCTCGTCTGCGCCCTCGCAGTCGTCTTCAGGATGTTCTTTGAGCAGCATAAGGCTTTCTATCATCTCCAGAGAGAAACCAAGATCGCGCCCGTGACGAATGAAAGACAGTCGGTTCAGATGGTCTTCGCTATAACGGCGTTGACCGCCTTCAGTGCGCGGAGGGTCTGGAAGCAGTTTTTTCTGTTCGTAAAAACGAATGGTCTGGACTTTAACGCCAGCCTTCCTAGCAAGATCACCGATTGAGTATTCACCAGCCATACCGACCCATGGGATTTAAGATGGGACCTGCCGGAGATCAGTGCCGGAGATCACAAAATGTTGAAAAGAGGCCACCAGGCACCCTCGTAATTGATGTGCTTCATATTTGTCAACGCCAAGTATGGCGCTTTCATATCCTGATTCAATCAGGCAGGTTTTCTGATTTGCCGCCGTCTCGTGGCGTGCGTTGATGTAGCTTATCAGAGCCAGCCAGATTGTCACCGGCAAGCTGTAGTGTCAGGCGCTCATCGTCTCGTTTGCGGACGTCATCTTCTACTTCATCGATACGATCTGAGGGTAAACCAAGGTATTCGAGCGCTTTCCGGCCAAAGGTCAGGCTGGATTCGAAAGTCTCGCGGATCTGATAGTCTACGCCCAGACGCGTAAGGTCTAGCGCATGAGCCCGGTCTGTGGCACGGCAGTAAAGTGCAGCGTTGGGGAACGCGGATCTGATCTGCAGGATTGCCTGCTTCATGATGCGATCATCCTCAATACAAAGTGCAATCAGGGTCGCATTCTCACCACCAGCTGCCTTGAGCACGTCGGGCCGTGTCGCATCCCCGTAATACACCTTGTAGCCATATTGGCGGGCATAGTTTATGCGATCCGTCTTGTTGTCGAGAGCTGTAACGGAAATGCCTTCAGAAGTCAGCATCTGCGCAACCATCATACCAAACCGCCCAAACCCGACGATCAACACGCTGGGGCGGGCATCCTCAAATGTTTCAACCCTGTTGGTGGTGTCCCCACGCTTCTTCATGCGTTCAGCAACAAAATCCAGACCCACAGCACCAAGTGGTGTCAGCAGCATAGTGAGGATGACAACCGCACTCAGAATATTAGCTGTTTCCTCCGGAAGGATTGTAGCAGCGGTGGCCGCTGAAAACAGCACAAAGGCAAATTCCCCGCCTTGTGGCAGTGTTACTGCTACGCGCAGAGCGTCAGAGTTGGAAGAGCCGAACAATCGTGACAGCCCCCATAGAAAAACACCCTTGGTGAGCATGAGCAACACGACTGCAGAAACAACATGCTGCCAGTTCGCTACAATCAGATCAAGCTCAAGCGCCATCCCTACGGTCATGAAAAACAGGCCCATAAGCATGGTACGGAAGGGCTCAATATCCGCTGCCAGCGTATGGCGGTAACTGGATTCAGCCAGCATCACGCCGGAAAGAAAGGCGCCCAGGGCCATGGAAAGGCCAACAAGGCTCATAAGCCCGGCACTGCCCAGAGCAACCAGCAGTGCTGCTGCAATCATCAGCTCACGAGCTCCAGACGCTGTCAAAAGCTGAAAGAGGGGAGAAAGCAGGAAGCGGCCTGCAAAGATCACAAAACCAACAGCAGCAACGACTGTGATCACCTGCATCGCAATGGAAGTTTCCTGAATATCCGTCTCAACAGGTGCCAGAATGCTGATCATGGCAAGCAAAGGCACAATTGCCATGTCCTGCAGGAGCAAGATGCCAAAGGCACGTTGGCCATATTTTGTGCTCAGGTGTCCGCGCTCCTGGAGCATCTGAAGGGCGAAGGCTGTTGATGACAAGGCAAGACCAAGCCCGGCGATCAGAGCGACCTGCCAGGTCAGACCAAACACCAAAGCGCCTGACGTCAGCACCAGACCTGAGATAAGAACCTGCGCGGTCCCAAGTCCGAAAATGTCCCGCCGCATGGTCCATAACCGAGCAGGTTCCAGTTCAAGCCCGATCACAAACAACAACAGAACGACCCCAAGTTCAGCAAAACCCAGAATATGCTCGGGCTCGTTGAAGAAGCCGATACCATAGGGGCCAATTGCCATCCCGGCTGCAAGGAAGCCGACTACAGCACCAAGGCCAAGCCGTTTGGTGATGGGCACAGCGATAACTGCAGCAGAAAGAACCACAATGGTCTCGATAAAGAACGGAGGGATGTGAGCTTCGGCCATTGGCACCCTAAAAAGCGGAAATTAAATTACTAAAACAGGCTTTACTGATTTCTGTCGAGTCTCAGAGAAGTACCTTAATTATCTTTAAGAGAACATTTAGCTATCCGTATAAAGCTAATCTGAAGATGGCTTTTGCGCCGAAGTTCTGTCAGAATTTGCAGATTGCTCCATGGCTGCCTTTTTTTCAGCCTCCGCAAGGCGTCGTGCTGGCTCGTTCAAAGCGGTTGATTCCGATGTCGGTTTGATCAGGGGTCTCACTGGCACATCAGGCAGTTTAAACTTCCTGTAACCAGCATAAAGCCCACCAACCTGCTGCACAGCCAAAAGTTCAGCATCTCTGCGGCGCACATCTGTAAGAATCTCATAGGTGCGGTCTTCATCCTCTCCCAGCTCCTCCAGTATCTCCCGCCCAAACAGCAAGGCCGACTCTGATGTTTCGCGTAATTGATAGTCTGCTCCCGCAGTTACAAGCTGAATAGCGTGGCGTCGGTCATGAGCGCGGGCAAAGATTCTGGCGAATGGGAACTGCGTTTTTGCCATCTGCACAATCTGGCTGGTGGTTTCAGCTCGTTCCGTGCAAACCGCGATCACACTGGCATTTTCCGCCCCGGCCGCCCGCAAAACATTCAGACGCCGTCCGTCTCCGTAATAAATCCGGTAGCCAAAACGGGAAGCCTCACGAATGTGCTGTGCATCTGTATCAAGAACAGTCACGGTTGAGCCCTGCGCAATCAGCATCTGAGAGGCAAGCTGCCCAAATCGCCCGAACCCGATCACCAGCACATTGGTACGGCCCCCCTCCGTGTTGGGTATATCCGGCTTAACCGGCTCAGGTCGGAGCTTCACTCCAAACCATTGCGAGAGCTGAACACTCAACAAGGTGAACGCCATGGTGAAGGAGATGATTGCGGAGAGCAGACTGCTCTGATGGGGGTTCAGAAAATCAACGGCGACAGATGCTGAAAAGATGACAAACCCAAACTCCCCGGCCTGGGCCAGCAAGCCACCAATCTGTAAACTGTTTTCTGGTGTATGACCGGAAAGGCGGGTGATGGAAAAAATACTCAGGCATTTCACTAACATCAACCCAACACTACAGGCGAGCACCATCACCCAGTTCTGATAGACAAAGTTGAGGTCGATGGACATACCGACTGTTATGAAGAAGAACCCGAGCAGCAACCCGCGAAAAGGCTCCAGATCTGCTTCAAGCTCATGCCGGAAAGAACTCTCCGCCAGCATCACACCGGCAATAAACGCGCCCAATGCACTGGAAAGTCCAACCGTTTTCATCAAAGTAGCTGCACCGAGCACCGTGAGAAGGGCAGAGGCAGTCATCATTTCCCGGGCACCGATAAGGGCAAACAGCCGAAACAATGGTGTAAGCAGATAGCGGCCAATGGCAACCAGCAGCAGCACGGTGGAGGCCATTATCAGTGCTGTTTCCCATCCTGGCCGTTGTCCCGTGTCGATAGGGACAGGCGCGACAATCGCCATCAACGCCAGAATGGGAACAATCATCATATCCTGAAATAACAGGATCGCGATGGAGGTTTGTCCCATTGGCGTCGTACGATTCCCGCGGTCCTGCAAAATGCGTAGGGAAAGAGCTGTCGAGGAAAGTGCAAGCGAAAGGCCAATCACGAGAGATTTCTGCCAGGTTAGACCCGAAAAATAGATAGCAAGTCCAATAAGAAGCGCTGAAAGACCCACCTGAGCAGATCCTGAGCCAAAAATCTCCTTACGCAAAGACCATAGACGGCCAGGATTCAGCTCAAGCCCGATCAGAAACAGCAACATGACCACGCCAAGCTCACCAATGGGTCGCAGTTCATCAGGAGCACTAAAAGGGCTACCAAGGTACTGCCCAATCCCCCATGGTCCTAAGATAATGCCCGCGATCAGATACCCGACGATGGTTCCAACCCGGATCAACTTGGCAAAAGGCACCACCAGAATCGCCATGCTTAGAAACAGCATGATGTCTGTCACAAAATCCAGTTGGTGGAGTGTGATCATGAAAGGGGGCGGCTCATTGCTCTTTTTCTAAAGAAGTTACAGACCCAGCGTAAATTCGGTTTGAACGGATTGCAGACAAGCTGAGGCAAATCTTCAGGACCCTTAACGAAGTGCCAGTTTGAGCTCTCAGGTTGTAGTGAAACAAGACGCAATTTAGCGCTTGAACCTACAGTAACTAGAGCCTTTACAGTAGATTCATTCTCGATTGGAGGCCAAAATGTTAGACCGACCCAACACGCAATTAGACATCCTGCTCAAGGAAACCCCACTACTCAATTTTAGAGCGCCAGCAATCCGGAAGCTTGTCGATCAGCGCAAATGGAAGGACCTCCCTCTCTTCGATCGCGCTGGAGCAGTCTATGACTTTGTCCGCAATGAAATCCTGTTTGGCTACAACAAAACAGACAATATTCCAGCAAGTCAGGTGCTGGCTGATGGAATAGGGCAGTGCAACACCAAAGGCACTCTCCTCATGGCACTGATGCGAGCCGTTGGAATTCCCTGCCGTCTGCACGGCTTCACTATCCATAAAGAGCTACAGCGTGGTGTGGTGCCGGGGTTGGTCTATAAGATCGCCCCGGATAACATTCTCCACTCGTGGGTTGAGATCTATCTGGAGGACCGCTGGATCAATCTGGAAGGCTTCATTCTGGATGATGTGTTTCTCTCCGCCTTGCAGCAGAAGTTCCTGCCAAGCAGACAATCTCTATGTGGTTATGGCGTTGGCACCGACTGCCTCAGCGCGCCACAAGTCAATTGGGTAAGGTGCGCCGGCACAAACCGGTAAAGAATAGATGGTGAAAGTCCATTACATTGAAGGAGTAGCGACCCACAGTGGCCCCGAGTCATGCGGGTATGATCGTGAGGTCATGCGCGAAGCGTTGACAGGGGAAGTGCAGGCTAGCCATTGAGCCGCGAAAATTGATTTTTCTGGGTGCCGACGTTCTCTTACCCTGCGGAAGGCAACACGAGGCGGTGCGTTAGATCGCAAGTGCCG
>CANNAV010000055.1 GCA_947502585.1 uncultured Pseudovibrio sp. | reverse complement strand
AAGCGCAGAGGAAAAGCTGCCATTTCAGGGCTGATTGAACTACTTTTGAACTAACTCCCCGGAACCCATAAAGAGCCTTAGTTAAAAACCTTCGTGAAAACAAAGCCCTGAAACCTGGCACATGGACGTAAATAAACGCAGCGCACTCAATAAAAACGGGAACCACCTGCAAAGGCCTGAATAGCTGGCCGCGCTTTGGAAGGAGTGGTCGAAGGCTTTGTGGCGGACCGTGAGAAACTGGTCGAACCAGCCGGACGGATTGCAGCCTGCTTTTTCCGGTACACACCGCGCAGATTTGGATAGGGCTCAAAGCCATCCGTCAAACCAATCACAGTTTCCGCTGCACCCAGCACGAGGAAACCATCATCGGGGAGCTGACGATGAATTCGATTGAGCACATCAATCTTGGTCTGCTGATCAAAGTAGATCAGGACGTTCCGGCAGAAGATAACGTCGAACTCACCAAGGTGGCTGAAGTTTTCCAGCAGGTTCAGCTTGCGCCACTGCACCATAGCCCGAATTTCCGGAGCCATTTGCCACAGTTCACCCTGCTGCGAGAAGTACTTCAGCAGCATTTGAATAGGCAGTCCGCGCTGAGCCTCGAACTGGCTGTAGATACCAGTACGCGCCTTTTCCAGCACTTCACCAGAAATATCAGTTCCCAGAATCTCGAAGCGGAATGTACCGATCTTAGCCTTGTCTTCTTTCAGATACATGCTGAGAGAATAAGGTTCCTGACCGGTAGAGGCCGCCGCACACCAGATGCGCGCACTCTGGCGTGTTTTACGTGCCTCAAGTAAATGAGGAAGCATCACCTTCCGGAAATTCTCGAAGGGGCTTTTATCGCGGAAGAAGAATGACTCATTGGTTGTCATTGCCTCAACCACATCATTCTGCATAGACATGGACCCCGGCTTGCTGATCGCAAGAATAAGTTCACTCAGTCCATTCAGATTGTGACGCCGGACCACTGGCATCAGCCGACTTTCGACCAGATACTGCTTTTCCTGGGCAAGAACGAGGCCGCTACGGGATTTCAGAAATTTCTTCAGGAAATCATATTCAGAAGTCATCATCGCGCGGCTCCTTTTAAAATACGCTTGATATGTGCACCAATCTGATCAAGAGGCACGATACCGCTGCAGTTCCCTGTACGGGCGGCGGAACCTGGCATCCCCCAGACAACACTGGAGGCCTCATCCTGCGCGATGACGCTACCGCCTTTACCAGCAATAACATTGACGCCACTTGCGCCATCACTGCCCATACCGGTCAAAACGAGTGCCAAACACGCAACGCCGAAAACCTCGGCTGCACTTTCAAAAAGTGGGTCCACAGATGGCTTACAGAAATTGACGGGAGCTCCATCGTCGAGCAATGAAATTGCCTGCCCGTTCTGCTTGCCGATTTTCAAATGAATTCCGCCTGGAGCGATATAAACGTGCCCAGGTTTCAATACATCCATGTGCTCAGCTTCTTTTGACGGAAGCTGAAGTTGCTTATGTAAATGCTCTGCCAGAATTGTCGTGAACGTCCGCGGCATATGCTGCGTAATTACGACAGGTACCCTCAGCAAGCCATCACGTGCATCAGTCAGTACGCGCTGGAGTGCTTGTGGCCCTCCGGTAGAGCTGCCAATGACAAGAGCTCGCGGCACAACCGAAGAATAAGGCCTGAGCGCAATCTCCTGCTTTCCGGCAGCATGTAATCCTGTTCCGTGAGGGCGTCGTAACGCTGCACGCGCCTCAGTTCGTTCGTCCAGTGCATCAGTCCGTTTTTTGTTTGGGTCATTGACGACTTCAGCACGCATTCTGCGCACAGTCTCTGCCGTTGCTCTGGTCCGCTTAACGCGTTTGCCACCGCGTCCGAGCAACCGCAATTTTTCCAGCAATTCTCTCTGAAACTGAGACGCACTGGCAGTTTGTCCAGTCGTTTCTGGCTTGGCAACATAATCGGTGGCACCAAGAGAAAGAGCTTTCAAACTCACTTCAGCATTCCGACGCGTCAGCGTAGATGCCATCACAATGACAAGATCATGTTTTTTCTCAAGAAGTTTTGGAAGAGCTGTCAGACCATCCATCACGGGCATTTCAACATCCAGCACAACCACATCAGGGTTGCTGCGCTCAATGTCTTTTACAGCCAATTCACCATTACGATGGGTTGCAACAATTTCAAGCTCCGGATCAGCTTCAATCCATCTGCTGAACAGCCCGCGAATAACAACGGAATCGTCCACCACCATGACCCGGACAGGTGCCATATGACCAGATCTCTCTGACTTCGGCTCCTCAACTCCTGCATGCATGCCCAATCGGCCCCTGTCCATTACCTAGACCAATCCAACTTCCTGAAATTTAGCGGAGAGTATCTCCCGATCAAAAGGTTTCATGATGTATTCATTCGCACCGGCACGGATAGCCTTGGTGATGTGAGCAACATCGTTCTCTGTGGTACAGAAAACAACAATCGGCTTTTCTCCGCCATCCTCTTCACGGAGTCTGGCTAAAAACTCCAGTCCGTCCATGACAGGCATATTCCAGTCTAACAGAACCGCATCCGGCATCGACGCTTTACAAGCATCAAGTGCCTTCTGTCCGTCCTCAGCCTCGGTGATTTCAAATCCAATGTCCTCCAGAATGCGGCGGGCCACTTTGCGAATTACGCTGGAATCGTCAACAACCAGACACTTTTTCATTAGATCAGCTCTCTCGCTTCAAAGGTATGCTTTACGCGGCTTTAGGTTCAATCAGGGAGCTGAGCAGTCGGTCCACGTCAAGAACCACCATCAATTGCCCCTCCAGACGGTGAACTCCGCCGGAAATTTCAGCCCAGCGGAAGTCAAGGTTGGATGGATTCGCTTCCATCTCTTTTCGTGGTAAATTGAGTACCTCTCCTACGGCATCGATGACAAGACCGTAGGACTCCCCTTTGTACTCAATACCAACAGCCATCATGCCCTGGTCAACATCATTTGGCTTGAGATGGAGCTTACGACGCATATTAATAGCAGTCACTATGCGTCCACGCAGGTTCAACACCCCTGCCACTTCAGGTGGGGCCAAAGGAACCTGCGTCACTTTCTCTGGAACAAAAACATCATGAACCTGCGAAATCGGCAGGCCGAACAGCTGGTTGCCAATCACCACAGTTACATACTGAATGTGATCAGCGCTGCCTTGACGGTTGTCATCACTGTCTACAGAGGTGATCCTGTGCGCGGTCATGCTGCAACTCCGAATTCATTGGTCAGGACATCTTTGAGCGCTGCCAGCAAACCTGGACGATCAAATTTGGCCACATAGTCATCGAAGCCTGCCTGACGGCCTTTTTCGATAGAAGCCGGCGTCACAACAGCAGAAAGCGCTATGATTGGCATATGATGGAAGCGGGTATCGCGCCGCAGGCTCTCGCAGAACTCATAACCACTGATCTCCGGCATCTCGATATCAGTCACAATCGCTGAAAACTCCGTACCTTTTTCCATCAACCCGTAGCCACTTTGAGCACTGGAGCAAACGGTAACATCGTAACCGGCAGCTTTCAGAACCGGTGTCAGCATGTTGCGGAAGAACGCACTGTCATCAATGAAGAGGAGTTTTCTCACCTTCGTCGTCGCGTTGATTTCCTTGCGCATAAACCAGTCATCATAGGCCAGTGGCAGGTAGTAGCCAAGGTCGATAACTTCAGTTGCACGCTCACGTATAATCGCAGAACCAAGCACACCCTGACGCTCAGAAACCACCTCGATATTCATCCGGTCTTCAACAATATCCACGATCTGATCAACAACCAGCCCCATTGAACGACCATTGTCAGAGAAAACCAGCATCGGCTGAGTTCCCTCAGATTTATGGTGATCCCCCTCATTAACGTAGACCAGTGGCATCAGCGAGCCGCGGTATTGCACCAGATCACGACCATTGGAGCGTTCGATCTTATTTACATCAAACTCTTCAAGGCGTGTGACCAGTGACAGCGGCACAGCTTTCGGTTCTTCAGAGCCTGCACGGAACAGCAGCAGTGAAATTGGTGCATCCGCGTCAGCCACATGAGTATCCTCGTTATCGCGCTCATCTTCAACTGTATCGTTCAGTGTACCGGAAGCATAGCTTGCCATCGCACTTGCAACACCGTTCGGATCAATAATCATGATCACAGAACCATCGCCCAAAATGGTATTACCGGAGAACATGTTAATGTTGCGGAGCATGGAAGACATCGGCTTTACAACAATTTCTTCCGTATGGAACACACCGTCAACAACAACACCGAAGGATTGGCTGCCGACCTGCATTACGACGATAAAGCCGTTGTCCTCATCAAGATCGGCCTCGTCAGTCTGACCAAGCAGTTCCGACATATGAACCAGTGGCAACAGCTTACTTCGCAGCCGCAGTACGGGACGGTCTTTAAGCCGCTCTATACGATGATCAGAGTTAGACTGAACACGAACGAGTTCGACAACGGACAATTGAGGGATCGCATAACGATTACCACCAGCCTCCACGATCAGCGTGGATACAATAGCAAGTGTCAGCGGAATCTTAATGATGAAGCTGGAGCCGCGACCTTGTGTTGAACGCAAATCAATGGAGCCACCAATCAGCTCAACATTATTCCGCACAACATCCATGCCAACGCCACGACCAGATACACTGGTCACGTTGGTAGCGGTAGAAAAGCCAGCAGCAAAAATGAACTTGTAGATCTGCTGATCTGCCATCTTTTCAAGTTCAGCTTCAGTGGCCACACCGTTCTTAAGCGCTTTTTCCTTGATTTTTTCAAGGTTCAGACCACGGCCATCATCCTTTACTTCAATGATGATATGTCCGCCTTCATGATAGGCAGAAAGAGTGATGTTACCCTTCTCAGGCTTACCGGCAGCCACACGTTCTGCAGGCTCTTCCAGACCGTGGTCGGCCGAATTGCGGATCATATGTGTCAGCGGATCTTTGATGAGCTCCAGAACCTGACGGTCAAGTTCTGTTTCCGCACCAATCATCTCAAGACCGATAGGCTTATCAAGTTCCTGAGAAAGATCGCGCACAATACGCGGAAGCTTCTGCCATGCATTGCCGATTGGCTGCATCCGGGTCTTCATGACACCCTCCTGCAACTCACCGGTAACGTTTGACAGACGCTGAAGTGGAACCTTGAATTCGCTGTCTTCATGACGACGAACAATTTCCAGAAGCTGATTGCGTGTCAGCACCAGCTCAGAAACCATCGTCATCAGGTGTTCCAAAGTCTCAACATTCACACGAATGGACTGGTTGGAAACACCCTGACTGGGCGCCGTGCCCTTCGAACCCGGGTTCATCGGCCTGACAACTTTTTTCTGAGAAGCCTTCGCCTCCGCTACAGCCGCGCCGGCAGCTTCGCTGTCTTCCTCAGTTTCTTCTTCAACCGCAGGCAGCTCAATCTCAACTTCAGCTTCCTGGAAAGCTCGTTCAAGATCATCAAGAGAAACTTCACCTGGCCGCAAAGGTCGCTCCAGCACCTGATAGATGTCGGTTCCGACTTCCTCCTCAGCTGCCTTTTCTTCCGCCATAGCTGTCGCCATTTCCGCAGACATGTCGTCATTGTCAGCGCTTATGGAAAGGCGTTCCAGCTCATCAATCAGATCGCGGTCCGTGCCTTCAGGCTCAGTACCGTTAGCGGCCTCAAGATCTGCAAGAATATCTTTAATACGATCAATAGAAGCAAGGACAAGTGTTACCGCTTCGTGTGTTACAGGAACACCGTCGCGGAACTTGCCCATCAGGGTTTCCGCAGCATGAGCAATCGCTTCCAGACGCGGCAGGCCCAGGAACCCACAAGTGCCTTTGATTGTATGCACTAACCTGAAAATGTTATTTAGAATGGTGGCGTTATTCGGCTCTTGCTCGAACTTCACCAACTCAACATCTACAACATCCAGGCTTTCATTGGTCTCAGTGAGAAACTCTCTGAGAAGATCGTCCATGGCCCGCACCCACTCAATGTTTAGGGAGCCTCAAAACCAAGACTCCTAAATTTCGCTAGGGTTGAGTGTTAAGCGAAACGGTTAACATAGGTTGAAAGTTTGTAAAATTCACCCAACCCACAAGAAATGGTTATTTTAGACGAGAATCAGACTGCTTCTGAAACCTGAGTATTTGCCTTGCATATGACGGCATCCCCGTCTTTCAGAAGGTCAATATTCAGACCTGCCTCACCTGCCAGCAAAACCGCATAGATCGGCTGAACAGTGTGAGCATCAATCCGTTCTGGCTCCTGGCCTGAAAGAACCTCTCTTACAACCTGAGGGATTCGCGCGTTCGTTCCTTCAGCTTTAAGGAGGAAGTTCGGCGTGTTCTCATCCCCTTCCATACTGATGGCAATGGTACCACCGCGTGGAACACACTGATTCATGAGCAGCAGCAGGTTCAAAACCAGTTTGACCTGATTCTTTGGCAAGAGCAGGCGTGGCATGGTCCACTCCAGGTTTGCCTTTTCATTGCTCATGTATCCGGTTGCAACTTCCTGCGCATCGCCCAGGTCAATTGAAGCACCCGCAGATCCGGCAGCACCAAAAGCAAGGCGGGCAAACTGAAGTTTTGCAGAAGCCTGACGCGCTGACTTACGAATGAGATCCATTGCAAAGTCTGCCATGTCCTCATTGCCCTCTTCATCCATCACTTCCAGACCGTTCGTGATCGCCCCGACGGGTGAAATGATGTCGTGGCACACACGACTTGCGACGAGTGCGGCAAGATCAAGAGATGACAAATCTTTAAATACTGACATAACCGCTCCAGAACTATGGCCAACGGGCCTTATAATTGATTCGAGATATGGCGAAAAAAGTACAATCCTGCAGGTTTATATCCAAGCTGAACATCATCGATATGGACCGCATTTTACATCGCGTGCACGACTTTGTGCCTTCGCAAGCAAGCTGTCCGGTGCTGTCAGAAACAATGCCCGGTGTTCCCGGCTCTGAAACAGCAATAATTTCTGGTTATAAACAAGATAGATCATCGCCAATCCCTCAGCTCTGTAACCTTGCGCAAGTGAGAGGGCATCGCATCCCTGAAATAACGGGGCATAGACCTCTGGAGCATGCCGGAATGCATCCCGGTTCCCCTCATTGGCAAACGCCCAAACCCGCCCGCCCCAGGACAACGTAAGATCTTCACGTCCCTTTTCAGGAGTTTCTGAGATCTGATAGGTCACTGGATCAAACATCGAGAGCACATAGGTGAACCGCTCCTGCGCAGTGGCAAAAACTGAGACGGCACACGAAAATGCGGTAGAAACCCATAGAATTTTGCCTGTTCTCGCAACTTTTCTGTAGAAAACCTCAGAAACCATGGGAATGTCCATCCAGAGTCCGAATCACCTGTATTAATAAACAGGCTAGTCGACAAGAGATACAAAATTCATGACTGCAGGCCAACGGGATGCGCATCATTTACCCGGCTATACTATGATTAACTGACGGTAGATGTAATGCACTATAACTTGTTGTACCTAAAAGTTGCACTATGCCCTTAATATTTGAATTACTCTGAACAATCCAAATTCTCGGGTTTCTTAGAAGGAAACGTTGGCATGATGAAGAGCCTGTTCGCCAATCTGCGCAACAAAGCTGCAATCGTCCTTTACGCCAGTTTGGCACTTCTGGCGCTCAACACACATTCATTTGCGCAATCATCCGTTGATCAGTCGCGTTACCACCAGAAAGATATCATCACGGCTGGTGGTGAGTTTTTCGGCTCCATCTCCACCGGCCTTGCAAAGGTCGTTGAGCGCGCGGTTCAACAATACGGCGAACCAAACGGTTATATTCTGGGGCAGGAAGGCTCTGCTGCATTCTTCGCTGGCGCTGCTTATGGCGAAGGTACGCTTTACACCCGCAACGCTGGCAACCACCAGATCTTCTGGCAGGGTCCGTCCCTTGGCTTTGATGTTGGCGGCGACGGCGCCCGCGTCATGATGCTGGTCTACGATCTGCCAAGTGTCGACTCCATCTATCGCCGCTATGTTGGTGCAAAAGGGTCTGCCTACTTCGTCGGCGGCTTTGGCATGCAGGTTTTGTCTAACAACGATATCTTCGTTGTGCCTGTTCGTGCAGGCGTTGGTGCCCGCCTTGGCCTCAACATGGGCTATTTGAAATTTACCAGGAAGCCAACATGGAATCCTTTCTGATATAACTAACTCCGCGTTGGTTATCTTTTGGCAAGTTAGTGTGTGAGAGAATGCGTTTAAGTCTGCAACTGTCCCTCACACCCATTCAACAGATCAGGCATAGTTTGTGATTGAAATTGCACTATACATTGCACTGGGCTTTCTCCTCGCGAGCATTCTGGCGCTCGCCACACTTCCCTTTATCTGGGGCCGTGCTGTACGCCTCACGCGGAAAGCGATTGAGACGTCCAACCCCATAAGCTATGCCCGAGCGACAATGGCAAAAGACGCGTTACGCGCTCAACATGCCATAGCAATCCGTCAGATGGAGGTTCGTCTCGAAGGGATGACAGAAAAGGTTGCTGAGAACGCATCCGCACGTTCAGCAGCAGAAGCCCAACTCGCAGAACTCAAAGAAGAGCTCAGCATTATCCAGCTCAGGTCAGCCAGCAAGCGAAAGAGCATGGCCCGGAAAGCAACTCGCTTCCTCGGGCGTCAGAACCCATCCGAGCCAATCCCGTTTTCTGCCCATGATCGCATCACCACAGAGCCAGAAGCCGAAATTCAGGAAAAAGTAGCGTCACAAACAATAGAAAAGGCCGCTTCTGCCGAGATCATCCAACTCAGCAAACAGGCTGCAGCGGAAAAAACACGTGAGCTGGATGCGGAACTGAAAGAGGAACAGGTGACAGCAGGGCCAACAGGTCCAATCGACACTTCCGACCTTCAGGGGATGGACAATCCTCTGGCGGAGCTGGCAACGCAAATTTCTCAGCAAGTTGCAGAAATGACTGCTGAATCTGAAATCAAGCACAAGCCAACATCCCCAGCAGAAGCCGCCGAGCTGGCCTCCCGGTCTTTCACAAAACTGAAGAGTCGCTATGGGTCACTGGAACGGGAGCGCGATAATCTCAAGCATGCGCTTCAACTCGAAAAAGCGGCGACCAAAAAAGCTGCCAGGCGCAGTGCCGGAAATCCGAACATTAAAACGCCCGAGCCTATGAAAAACCTGGAAAACGATCTGGACGAAGCAAAGAAAACCATCGAGCGACTGACAAAGCAGCTTGAAGAGAGATTGAACAGTTCCTCGAAAATCGAAGAAGCAGTCGATTTGCGAAATGAACTGAAAGATCTGGCTGCTCAGATTACAGCAAAGGCAATCTCCGAGAACCCTCCACTCTCCAAAAAGTATGCTGAAGTCCTGAACGACCTCAGCACAATCGCAGCAGACACTCCAAAGGCAGAAGCACCAAAGCCGAAACTGACACGTGCCAAACGTACTCCGGCAAAACCCCGCGCCCGCAAGCCAGCAACCACAAGTAAACAAGCCGCACCTAAGAGTGCTCCGGCAGTAAAGGCCGGCGATGGCACATCCGCACCACAACCCGATAAAAATCTGGCAAAGCGTATCGCAGACGCTAGAAAAACCGGCAGCTCAGGTGGTTAGACCCGAACAGTTTGCCCCAAAGACAGAAGCGCTGGAAGGCGTCTTTTGTTTCTTTCAGGGAGCATTCCGGAAAGTGGCTCCAGGAAACGGTTTAGGCTTTTGTTGTATTTAGCGCCTCATTGCCCGGCTCATGATGAGATTTACCGGCCACCTCCATCAGTCGCACCTCATTATCGACCAGCAGCTGTCGATAATCCTGCGAAACCAGAGTATCTGTCACAAACGTATCCACCTGCGCAATGTTGCCAATGCGAACTGGGGCCGAACGTTCAAACTTGGTCTGGTCAGCCACCAGAATAACGTGCCTGGCATTTTCTATGATCGCCTGTGCTACACGCACTTCACGATAGTCATAATCCAGCAGCGCTCCGTCACCATCCAGTGCAGATACGCCAATCACGGCATAATCAACCTTGAACTGGCGAATAAAGTCAGCAGCAGCCTCACCCACAATGCCACCGTCAGTCGCACGCACCAGACCACCGGAGATGATGACTTCATTCTCTGAAAACGGGCGCAGCGTGCTCGCTACATTAAGGTTATTTGTAATGATCATCAGGCCACTGCGCTGGATCAGTGCGCGGGCAACCGCCTCTGTGGTTGTCCCGATGTTCACAAACAAGGAAGAACGATCCGGGATCAGGTCCGCCGCAGCCTGCCCAATAATCTCTTTTTCTTTGCCTGCCAGATCCTTGCGAGCAGAGTAGCCAAGGTTTTCAACACCAAATGCCAGAAGTGCGCCGCCATGCACACGGGTCAGCAATCCCTGGTCACTCAACTCTTTCAGGTCTTTACGTATTGTCTGAGGAGAAACAGAAAACCGCATGGCAAGTTCATCAACTTCCACTTTCCCGATCTCCCGGGCAATATCAAGGATAGAGTTGTGGCGCGAAACCAGCATCATGAATCAAGTCCGATAATTTTTTTGCACATTGCCACCAGCCTATAATCAGCCATGTTTCACAGTAGTATAGCCAAAATCACAGAAGCATCCAGACGACTATTAGAGGAGTTCAAAACAAAAGTCCTCTTGCCTCTGCTCCCCTGCTCTTAGTAGTAATAGTTCATAAAACGAGACAAGCTGTAATTTTTTCTATCATTGTCATGATACCGCCCAAAGGAGCCCGTTAAAGTTCAGGCGGATCTATACAATGCCTTACCAAAGTTCGGCTAAAAAGCGGAGAATGACGAACTGTGACTCGCGTAACGGAACGGCCATCCAGTGGCAACAGGCTTCCTAGCAAAAAACCAGCTGCACTGAAATGCAAACTCCAGACTGCTGAGGCTCGCATCGAAGTTCTTGATGACATTGATGCCCTGAAAGAAATGAATGCCCAACTCAGTGAAAGTCTGCCCAAAAGCACCAGCAACGAACCTCAGATCGGTGAGAGTCTTTGGGCTGATGTTGATGGCAATAAAGAAGACCACCACTTGGGCGCAGGCCTGAACGGCCGCTGGTTCTGAAGCACAAAACCCGGGCTTTTCAGCGCAAAAGCATCAATTCACCCTCTCGAAATGCAGCATCTCCCAATTGGAGCATGGTTCGTTGATTGGATTTAGTCATGCGACAGGAATTTGCTCCAACAATGATACGAGAGCGTAACCCCGAAAGTGGCTCCTGTTTTCAGACAGGAATACGCATAAAAATATAAAGCATGACGCGTGAATGCATATGAACGAAATATGTTCCGGGGGACCGACACCACTCCTTCTTCTTCTTTGCAGGCTAGCTGCTCTCAGGACACAAACGCTATGCAGGGCGTCAGCAGAACTCTTCCCGCAGATTTAGTAATGATGCATTGCTAAGAAAAAGAGTGGTACGCCCAAGGGGAATCGAACCCCTGTTTCCGCCGTGAAAGGGCGGCGTCCTAACCGCTAGACGATGGGCGCTCACATAGTGAGAGAACTGTTTCAAGCTCTGTCTTCGAGCAGATAACTGCCCGCAATCGCAACAGAAGCCTTTGGTACGCCCAAGGGGAATCGAACCCCTGTTTCCGCCGTGAAAGGGCGGCGTCCTAACCGCTAGACGATGGGCGCCTAGGCTTTGCTTTCGCGATGGACGGGTGTATATTGGCTAATCCCCCACTTGGCAAGCCCCTTACTGGAAAGAAAAGGGTGTTTATCCACCTATCTCGCAACAAAATCCGTACGCGCAATTTTTCGTCCGGTTACCGGATCAATATAGACAAGAGCCTGCGTCGGACCTTCTTTGATCAGTATAACCAGAGTTCCGTTCACCTCAGTAACAGATATAACCTGTACTTCAGGGCCAATCGCAATTGTTGCTGCAATATTATCTGCGCTGACATTGGAATTATTGGTGTTTATCTTATAGAAGATAGCCGCAAAGACAGCTAATAAGCCAAGCACCATGACAAGGCTTGACCCCATCAAAAGGCGGCGTAACTTACCTTGAAGCCTCAAAGCTGCCGGATCAAGGTCGCTCTGTACAGCCTCATCACTGTCAGTATTAGGATCACGCATGAACTATAAATCTCCTGAGGGGCCCCAGCCACTCACAAACTCTGTAATTTCCGACGATCAGCAATCAACAGTCATCACCCCGGAACCGGAGGATACCGGGCGCCGTCTGGATGCAGTGCTTGCTGCGCATATAGATGACTTCAGTCGCAACCGACTTCAAGCCCTGATCCGGGCTGGTCAAGTTCAAATTGGCCAGCGCACAGTGTTGGAGCCTAAATATAGAGTCTGCGCCGGAGATACAATCACTCTTATTGTTCCGGAACCAGAAGACGCAGAACCGCAGCCAGAAGACATTCCGCTGAATATTGTTTTTGAAGATGAAGACCTGATCGTCATCGACAAACCCGTAGGCCTTGTTGTGCATCCAGGTGCGGGGAATCCAACCGGCACATTGGTCAACGCTCTGATTCATCACTGCGGATCGTCTCTGTCCGGCATTGGCGGCGTCAAACGCCCTGGCATCGTTCACCGCATTGACAAAGACACAACTGGTCTGCTCGTTGTGGCAAAGAACGACATGGCCCATCAGGGCCTGGCAGCCCAGTTTGCAGACCATGGCAAAACCGGCCCTCTTGAACGTGCCTATAACGCTCTTGTCTGGGGTGCCCCAACAGCACCAAAAGGCACCGTAGATGCCAATCTTGCCCGCTCAACCGCAAACCGGCAGAAAATCTCGGTGTTGAAAACCGGTGGTCGCCATGCCATCACACATTGGCAGGTTCAGGAGCGGTTCGGTCCGCAGGACGCAGCACCCGTTGCGAGCCTGATCGAGTGCCGTCTGGAGACAGGCAGAACCCACCAGATCCGCGTACACATGACCCACATCGGAAATCCTCTGATAGGTGATATGGATTACGGTTCTGGTTTCAGAACTAAATACAATATGTTTCAGGAACCACTGAAGACCCGGTTGGCGGACTTCAAACGACAGGCCCTGCATGCAGGACTTTTGGCGTTTGCGCACCCGGCAACGCAGAAATTCATGAAGTTTGAATCGGAGTTACCTGCTGATTTTGCAGGTATTCGTCAATCATTAAGGAAAATTTAGGCCAAAACTTTTGCCGATCTGGTAGAGTTTTGCCACAATGTTCCCATATAAACTCTTCAGGTGCGCTTCATCTGAAGGCACCAATGTGTGTTTGCCGAAATCCTGATCCTTCGATCAGGCGGAAACACCAAGCAAGGAGGGTGCTTTATGGCCCGTAACCTACCAGCCCTCACGGGCGGCGAAGGCGGACTAAGCCGCTATTTAAATGAGATTAGAAAATTCCCGATGCTCCAGCCGCAGGAAGAGTACATGCTCGCCAAGCGCTACCGGGAACACGAAGAACCTAAAGCTGCCGAAAGGCTGGTAAATGCTCACCTGCGTCTCGTTGCGAAGATCGCAATGGGTTATCGTGGCTATGGCTTGCCTCTGGGAGAAGTTATTTCTGAAGGTAACGTTGGCCTGATGCAAGCTGTAAAGCGCTTTGAGCCGGACAAAGGCTTCCGCCTGGCAACCTACGCCATGTGGTGGATCAAAGCATCCATTCAGGAATACATCCTGCGCACATGGTCGCTCGTTAAAATGGGCACCACAGCAAATCAGAAGCGCCTGTTCTTCAACCTGCGTCGCGTCAAAGGCAAAATTCAGGCTTTTGAAGATGGTGATCTGCGTCCGGATCAGGTCCAGCAGATTGCTACAACCCTTGGTGTAACCGAAAAAGAAGTTGTTTCCATGAACCGCCGCCTGAGTGGTGACTCTTCCCTGAATGCACCTCTGCGTTCCAGCGAAGGCGAATCCAGCGAGTGGCAGGATTGGCTGGTGGATGATACTGAAAGTCAGGAGGCTGTACTCGCTGAGCGAGAAGAATACGACGTCCGTCGCAATATGCTGAAAAACGCGATGGGTGTGCTGAACGAGCGCGAAACCCGCATTTTTGAAGCCCGCCGTCTTTCTGAGAGCCCGATTACTCTGGAAGAACTCTCAACTGAATTTGGCGTAAGCCGCGAGCGTGTGCGCCAGATTGAAGTACGTGCTTTTGAGAAGGTTCAAAAAGCCGTTCAGGAAAGCGCTATGGCAATGGCCGATCATCAGGCAGGTGCATAAAACGAGCCCTCCTCGCGGGGCGAACGATTTTTCAGGTGAGGCTGTTTGCGCAGTCAGCAACACCGCGGGGTCCGTCAATATTTCATTTGAATAAATTTGAGTTAAAATGATCTAAAATACAATCCAGCTGCAGGAACAGGCTTTTAAATAAACAACCAGGCTTGTCGTCCCCTCGAAGCTTACCTAAGGTTATAGGTGAGGGGAATTAGTGAGTTGGGTCACGTCCCCTTTTGGGGGGAAATTGAATGTTCGGCTCCAGCTGGCTGTCACAAACCAACCATGCACTTGCGGTGGTTGTATCCTGTCTGTTCATTGCGCTAGCAATACTGCTACGCACCCTGTACGCGCAGGTACTGAATGACGTCGGATACCTCAGCCAAAGTGCGCTGCAACTGGCATGGTCAAACACAACTTCTGCGCCACCAGTTTACACGATCCATCTTACGCCAGAATCATTCAAGCAAACGCAGGAGCCGATATATCAGCGCCTGGAGCTCGCGCAAATCCTTCAAAAGCTGGGGGCACATAATCCCAGACTCCTGATTATAGATACCGACTTCAGAAAGGCTGATCCTGCCTCCCCTGCCTTGAGAAACAGAATTTACGATAGCCTGCTGCCCTCCATGCGGGCGACTTATCCAAATCACGACCGGCTGCTACAATCCGTCATCTCTCATTATCCAGTCCTGATTAACAGGCCGTTGAACAAGGCTACTACCGAAAAGCCTCCCCTTTCCAACTACATAAGATTCTCACAGGCCACTGGCTACCAAAGTGACAACCATTACGCACATGGGTCAAATGCGCTGCTTTATCCGCTCCAGTTCCAAACCGGCACAGCACAGTTGCCATCCCTCGCTTTATCAGCATGGAGTCTGCCCAACCGAACAGAAGCCCTACGGTTTCAAACCACACAAACAGAGGACGGCTACCAACTTGAAAGTAACGACTTTAAAATTCCTGTCACCGTAGATGGCGAAATGCTGGTGTTCAAAACAAGAGATTCCAGCGATGCCATCCTGGCAGCAGATGATATTTTAAAAAACAAAGTATCTACCAGACTCTGGCCTCCGGCTTCAGGGAGCTATTTCGTCATCGGCACACAGGACAGAAGCTCTGAACGGCACGCCCAGGCCCTCCAGACACTCCAGTCCAGCAACTTCCTCAATATCCCGAAATGGGCACAATACGCTGAAATATCTGGAATAATCGGATTCGGACTCGCTGTTGCGGTTATCTCGGCCACGCAAGGCTTCTGGTTAAGTCTGGGGCTCACAGGCATCGCTGCCCTGGCCATTAACGCGGTTGCATTCCACCAGTTCGCCCTTCAGAACAAGGTTCTTGAGCCATTCTTCCCTTCCTTTGTTATCCTGCTGATATTCACTGCCTCCTGCACAATCCGGCACGTGACATTCAGGAGTCACAGACACCAGACAACTGAACGGTTTGCAGGAATTCTCTCTCCCAGACAGCTGCAAAGAATACTCACAAAGTCAGAGCAGCTCCCTCTGGAGGGCCAACAACGCGAGATCACGAGCCTCTCGACCCGCTTGAGGAACTTCCACCGATATTATGAGGGTTTGTCCCCGCAGGATCTCGCAAGCTTCTCCAACAGCTTCCAAACCGCTCATCTGGAGGAAGTGCATGTGTGCGATGGTACGTTGAACACATTGTGCACATCCGGCCTGAACGCTTATTGGAACGCCCCGCTCGATGATCCATTTCACGCTTCGCATGCTTGCCGGGCAGCTACTGAAATGCAAAAGCAGATGAAACGTTTCAATGTAAAGGACCGATTCAACTTCAATCAAAAGAATATGAAGGACCACGCAGTCATACTGGATATTGGTATATCAACTGGCCTGGCAACACTCGGGGAAACCGGCACACGTCGACATTTCAGATATGCTCCACTTGGCAGGCCCGTTGATTTAGCAGATGATTTGGCTCGTCACTGTAAAGAAGCCGGTCACAGTCTTCTAATATGCGAAACTACACGCGGCCAGATGCCCGAGCTCGCAACACTGGAAACGGTCCCGGTCAAAACCAGCCGTCATCAAATGCGTTCGTTTGCGTTGCTAGGTGATCCATCCCTCGCTTTTTCGGAAAACTTCCTCAAACTCAGGAACACTCATTGCAACATGGTTTTCACGCTCTTTGAGGAGAACGACAAAAAGAAAGCCCTAACGCTGGTAGATGAGTGCAAATCACTCTCCGAGGGGGAATACAACACCATCTATGCGGCTTTTGAGAAATACATCCTGAGCGATCTGGCTCAACACGAGGTGGTTAAGGATGCAGCGCAATAACGGCATTTAGCCTCCAAATAAAAAGAGCCCCCGAAACTCGGAGGCTCAGTATTTAGTCCAGACCTATACAGATTAGCGCAATTCAACCGTGTAGGTTTCAACCGGAGGCGCTGTTTTAATGAGCCCCTGCTCGATAAGGAAGTTCGCAAAGCGCTCATAACGTCCTTTATCCAGAGCAGCCGGACGGCTCGCAAACCGCGGCAAAGTATCCGCCCAGGCACGCTTGTTCAACTCATCATCCAGGTTTGGATAGACTTCAAGGAAGCTATTCCAGGAGTCCTGCGGATGGTTCAGCAGATAAACGGTAGCCGCCTCAATCGCATTGATGAACTTCTTCAAACGCGGATCATCCAACTTGTCTTTGTTGGCCACATAGATCAGTTCATCATATACTGGCACACCGTTCTCTTCAGGATAAAACGCGCGGCCCCTGGCCCCTTCAATCTCCATCTGGGTCAGTTCAAAGTTCCGATAACCGCCAATCACCGCATCTACTTGCCCCGCCATCAGGGATGGAGAGAGCGAAAAGTTCACGTTAATCAGCTCAACATCATCAGCACTTAAACCTGCGCTCGAAAGCATCTTGCCCAGCATGGCGCTTTCGAAACCGGATGTAGAGTAGCCGATACGCTTACCCTTCAGATCTTCCAGCTTTCTGATTGGACCGTCTTCCAGAACAATAAGCGCGTTCAAAGGTGTAGAGACCAGTGTCCCGATCCGCATCAGTGGCATGCCCTCATCAATCTGCGCATGCAGCGTCTGCTGATAGGAAATCGCGATATCTCCCTGCCCTGCAGCAACAAGCCTGGGAGGCATGGAAGGGTCAGCAGGCTCAATCAGCTCAACATCAAGGCCTTCCTTATCGAAGAAGCCCCGTGCCCTGGCCACCACTATTGGCGCATGATCCGGGTTTGCGAACCAGTCCAGCAGCACAGTCAGCTTGTCTGCTGCCTGCACCTGAAGTGTACTTGCAAGCATTGCTGCACCAAACAGCATACCTGGTATTCTCATAAGATAACGTCCTCTTACTCTGAGATCAGAGACGTGTTCCGTTTGACCGCTGATCAAACGAAAAAACTAATCTAAATCAAAATGTTAGTGCAGGTTCCGTGACTGCAACCAAACACAACATGTTCTAACTCTCTTTTTGCCAACAGATCATCCGGGAAGTCGCGAACTCAACAACTGCTCTCAGGCAGAGCACCATCACCGCAAGCAAAATCAACGCTGCGAACATAGTTGCCGTTTGCATGCGCGCATTGGATTGCAACATGATGAAAGCCAGCCCCCCTTTTGCACCAACCCATTCACCAACCACCGCGCCAATAGGAGCAAACACTGCCGCTATCCGCATGCCAGATGCCAGGGACGGCATCGCTGCCGGAATGCGGATGTAGCGCAGCATTTGCCACCGGCTCAAACCATTCAGCTTGCCCAGGTCGAGCAGAGATTGATCAGTCCTCCGCAACCCATCAAAAAACGTTGATGTCACGGAAAAGAAAATCACAATCACGGCCATCACAACCTTGGATGCGAGCCCGAAGCCGAACCACAGCACCAGAAGCGGTGCGATTGCAAACACAGGAAGAGATTGAGTTGCAGCAATTGGAGGCAGCAGAAACAGGCGTATCCGATCAGACATTGCCAGCAAAATTGCAAGCAATGCCCCTGCACTCACGCCAAATAGAAAGCCGAGAACAGTCTCCCAGGCGGTAATGCCAGCATGATGCAGCAAAAAAACGCCCTGATTGAGAAAAACTGCAAAAACCGCCGCAGGACCTGGTAAGAGAAACGGAGGAAAATCTCCAATCCGAACCACACTTTCCCACAGGGCGATAAAAAGAAAAATCCCGAAAAAAATTCGCAGAATTCGTTTCAAAGCTCGCATCAGCATGTCGACTCCCAACAATGGCATTGGGCATCACAAACAGGCGGAAGAACGGAGCGACAATCGCTCTCTGGGATGTTTTCATCACAGAATCTCCCGCCACAGCAAAATGCAGAGATCGAGATCCGGGAAAATTAGCTCATGTCCCGTCCCTTCGCCGGAATTACCCGGATCAGGTTCAAAGGGTTAGCACTAAGCATTCTCAGCTTTTCAAAAGAAAAGCTCCCCTCGGAATAGAGATGAACATGCGCGTTTCTGCTGAAGGATGCAAGCAGAATTTACCATGGTGGAGGGCACCTTAATGAAAAAGGCCTCAGCTCGATAAGAGCCAGGGCCTTGATACTTAAGTAAACAGCTGAAATTATATTACTTCCAGCTCTTGATTGCCTGTGCGACAACTTTGTTGCCGGTGGTGCCTTTTTCAAAGGTCAGCATTGCACGGCGACCGCTGTTGTAAAGCAGCGGAACATCAATCCACTCACGTTCAGCAAGCCGCTTCAGGTTCTTCGCTTTCTCATCGGCATTGTCAGACAGTGCAATCCAGAAGAGAGTATCAGAAACCTTCACGGCAGCGCCATCAAGCGGATCACCAGCTTCAGCCTCTGTCTCCTTCAGGATCAGGCCGGGCACCTTCTCAACGCCCTTACCATCAAAGCCTTCCGGGAAGATAAAGTTCAGCTCAAGCAAATGGCTTGCCGGTAAAGACTGATCGCTGTTTGGCTTCAACGTCATCTCAACAGAGAAGTTACGAGATGGCAGCGTTGCGACAGCCTTGATGACAGAATCGCCGTTGACGTCATCCAGTGACCAGACGACATTACCACGTGCTGCGGAGCCCGCCGTACCTGTTGTCAAAGCCTCTTCATAAAGAATACTTCGTTGCGCGACAGGAGAAACCGCTGCTTCCGTTCCAATAGTTTCAGCTGGCGGAACAGAGTTCGTCTCAATCTCAGCACTCTGCTGTCCTGGATCAGTCACCGGTAAAACTTGAGCAGCGGATGCGCCTTCAACAGGTGCAGCTGGAGCTTCACCGACCCTGGCTACAGGGGCTACAGCCGCGTTATCTGCTGTCGCCGCACTGGAAGAATTCCGCGTAATGCGGGTCGTCGTCACACGCGTTGCATCTGGAAAAACTCTGGCTCCGTCGCCAGTTGGCAACAGGCGGTCAGTGTTTTTCTTCGGCGTACGTTCTGGCTGAACCCGGAGCGGTTCTTCCTCATTAACTGGTGCACTCTCAGACTCACCGGTTTCGCCTGTCTTAACTGGAAGGAACAAAGAGAGGATCGTCTCGCGCTGGGTGTAAGCGCCTGCTGCAACACTCAAAACTATCAGTATTATTATGATCATACTGATAAGCCCGCCCGTATTGGAAGGTTTTAATCCCTCTTCCGGATTAACCCCATCGCCCACGCGCTGTGCGACGACAGGCTTGCGGGAAGAGGAAGGCTGGCGATTTGTCTTTGGCTTAACTTTGACAGGCTCGTCAATCTCAGTTCTTGATTTACCCTTTGTTTCCAACTTGCTACGACGTGCCTCACCCGGCACCCAAGCGCGCTCTTCTGCACTTGTCTTAACTGAACCCCTGGTTGGCAGCGACGCAGCAGGTTCGCCCGTCCCATTTTCATCCATAGAGCCAGGATGAGGCTCTTTGCGTTCACTGGAAGCTTCAGACAGCTGATCACGCGCCATTTGATTGGCCTGATGGGCAGCATTGCCAAGATCCTGCGCAGCACGAACCGCCTCTTTAAACACATCTGCTTTAGCAGCTGGTCCTTTCGGGTCATCACGTGCAGGAGCCTCGGGTTTGTTACCTGCCTCAGGCCCATCTCCGGTATACGAAGGCCCGGTAGAAATTTCGGTTGCTTTTGGTGAAGCGCCTGGAGTTGGGGTAGTTTTAGCCCGCCCCAACCCGAGTGACTCACGGGCAGCTTCCGCTTCGACCTTACGAATGGCCTCTTCAAGCTTCAGCTGCTCCTCAGTGATCTGAGAGGGAGACAGTGGTGGGTCGTAACTTTTCAATTGCTTTACAATTGCATTCCGCGCACGTTGATAAACTGCCCGCCGTGCAGAACCTGTGTTCTCTTGTAAACCAGCTACCGCTTTTTTCAGAACGGAATTGTAGTCCGCCATTTAACTGCCCATTGCCCCCGGAGCTTCACTTCAAGACTTAATCCTGGAATGGATTCTGAACCAGGATTGTGTCATCACGTTCAGGACTTGTTGATAACAGAGCAACCGGAGCACCAATCAGCTCTTCAACATGCCGAACATATTTCACAGCTTGTGCTGGCAATTCCGCCCAGGTGCGCGCGCCTTTGGTCGTTTCCTTCCAACCAGGCAGGGTCTCATAAATGGGAACAACCCGCGCCTGAGCACCCTGGGATGCCGGAAGGTAATCGATTCGCTCACCATCCAGCTCATAGCCTACACAAATCTTAATTTCATCCAGTCCGTCCAAAACGTCAAGCTTTGTCAATGCAATCCCATTGATTCCACTAGTGCAAACGGTTTGGCGGACAATCACTGCATCAAACCAGCCACAACGGCGACGGCGACCAGTGTTTGTTCCAAATTCGTGACCACGGGTGCCGAGGAACTCACCAACTTCGTTCTGCTGTTCTGTCGGGAACGGCCCTTCACCTACACGGGTGGTGTAAGCTTTAGTGATACCCAGAACATAATCGATGGAGTTTGGACCAAGACCACTCCCCGCAGCAGCCTGACCTGCAACTGTATTGGAGGAAGTTACAAACGGATAGGTGCCGTGGTCGTTGTCCAGCAGCGCACCCTGCGCACCTTCAAACAACAAACGCTTACCTTCACGGCGAGCCTTGTCCAGCATGTACCAGGCTTTATCCATGTACGGCAGGATCTTACCCGCAACGCCTTCCAGCTCTTTGTAGATGGTCTCAGCAGAGATCTCATCGCAGCCCAGACCGCGCAAAATCGCGTTATGGTGTGTCAGCAGACGATCAATCTTGGCTGGCAGCGTACTCATGTTTGCCAGATCCATCACGCGAATTGCACGACGACCGACTTTATCTTCATAAGCAGGGCCAATACCGCGTTTCGTCGTACCTATTTTGGTGCCTGCCGGGCTTGCATCTTCACGCAGAGCATCAAGCTCGCGGTGCAGGCTCAGAATAAGAGTAGCATTGTCAGCAACACGCAGGATTTCCGGGGAGATCTTAACGCCCTGCTTTTCAAGGCGTGCAATCTCAGCCACCAGTGCATGAGGGTCAATCACAACACCATTGCCAATGACAGAAAGTTTGCCGCGAACAACACCAGATGGCAGCAGTGCCAGCTTATAGCTCGTTCCGTCAATTACAAGCGTATGACCTGCATTGTGCCCGCCCTGGAAGCGTACAACGACGTCGGCTTGCTCAGAGAGCCAGTCGACAAGTTTACCCTTACCTTCGTCACCCCATTGTGATCCTACTACGACAACGTTGGCCATGTTTCTTCAGCCCTCCTGCGGCTGCCAGCATATTAAAAAATACGCCGTCATACGATTTGCTATTCCTGTATAAAGTGGCTTGCCAGCTCAGAATGCAAATCGTGAGAGACAACATAAGAAACCCCGGCATAAGAGCCGGGGCGCAGTTACAGCGCCTTATAATCTGTCAATCTCTTAAATACGAGCCCTTTTCCTTCAAAATCAGGCCAGGACTGTAATTTTTGCGATCGGAGTAAACCTCTGTTGATTGTTTTACTCGCAAAGCGGGTTGGACCGGACTAAAGAAAATGGAGGGCCTCTGTCTCACTATTTCTTTTCTGTCTCCCGACCGCGATTGGCGATTAATAACCTAACGACGGGTGCCGCCTGATTGGATTGTAAAAGCTCTCAATGTAAAGGCCAAGTGCCTTTGTAAACGTCGCATATATGGATGATATGTGCTATAGTTTAGTCAAACGATTTTCAGAGCAGGTCATAATCAATGAAAA
>CANNAV010000054.1 GCA_947502585.1 uncultured Pseudovibrio sp. | reverse complement strand
GACAAACCTAAAGAGAAATCCCACGATGGCTATCTCAATTTCTAAATCAGATAATTTACAGCACTATAGGGACACAACCCAACGTTGCCTGTCACAGAGGGGACGCTTTAAAAAAGTGGCGGGAATTCCGAGATAAGGTCTCTGACAATTTCTGAATAATTTCCCACCAGAATTTCGGATTTTGGAGTGAAACGAGTATAATTCGCGAGAAAAATCTTATGCACTCCCATAAACTGCATTTACGGGAGTGCATTTTATGAGTGTCAGGCGTCGCCTTTCATGTGTCGGTGACCGCTTTGTACGCGTTTGATCATTTTCGAGAAGTTTTTCGAACGGGACCGGGACTGTGCAACGGTTTCACTGTTATATTGCTCTTCCCGCACCAGCTTTTGCCAGCGTTTCAACCGGACAGCATCAAGCTCACCCGCCTCTATCGCGGTTTGAATGGCACAACCGGGCTCAGCTTCATGGCTGCAGTCGCTAAACCGGCATTCCCCCGCAAGGTCCACCAGATCCTTAAACACGGCTGAAACGCCATCGGAAACTTCATAGAGTCTCAAGGCACGCATGCCTGGCGTGTCCATAAGCCAGCGTCCTTCGCCAATGGGGTAAAGACACCGCGCCGTCGTTGTATGCCGGCCTTTGGCATCCTCCTCGCGAATGCCTGAGGTTTTCGCGGAAGACCCGCTCAAGCTGTTGAGAATGGTTGATTTACCAACGCCGGATGATCCAACCAGAGCCGCTGTTTGCCCGGCTTTCCACCAGTCGAAGAGAGGCGGAATTTGAGAGGCATCGCGGGTATCAAGCGCGATGACTGGTAACAAAGGATCAATCTTCTGCACCTGCACTTCAAAGTCCCGTGTGTCTTCCACCAAATCGGCTTTCGTTAACAGCACAACAGGTTGAATGCCAGCTTGTTGGGCAACGGCAAGGTATCGCTCAAGGCGGGCGATGTTGAAGTCTTTATTGCAGGAAGTGGTAATGAACAGCACATCCAGATTCGCCGCAATCAGCTGCGTACGTGCGTCTTCACCTGCTGCCCGTCGTTCCACGACAGTCAGGCGGTCAAGAACACGGGTAACCTGAAACTGATAATCATAGATGACCCAGTCACCAACTGCATAAGAGCCAGTAGACCCATGCCCACTGATATTCAAAGGAAATTCACCCACAGTGCTGATAGCGATCATCTGGTTTCTATGAACCTGAGTAATGCGCGCGACAGAAAGGGTTTGCAGTTCGTCATCTCGAAGCCGCATCATGAAATGAGCTGACCAACCCAGCTCATTCAATTTATAGGACATTTATCTGCCTGAAGTAGAAAATCACAAAAGGGACACCGTAGCATCGCATACGGGCCCCAAAGTGGATCAGGCAGGTAAGGCATGTTGCCTACTTAAACGAACCTGCCTGAGGCACCTTTATTACAATCATCAAGCACCTCCTTTGGTTACGTTTCGGGCATCACACTCTTGTGTAACACCAATGAGGTTATAGAGTTGTTGAGTGTTTGGCAAGCCGGATTCTCAGAGGTTTAATGGTTAAAGCGCATGCCAACGAAAATTTCGGAGTGCAATGCGTGAATGTAAATGAAGCGGCGTGCTCCGGGAAGTCGCCCTTGTTTCAGGTGCCAGATGAATCATATGCACCATATCCAACGCTTACTCAAAAAGGTTGATGTCTCTTGTCGTGTACTTCAACGCAACCTGAAGCTCCTGATCTACGGCTTCCGGTAAAAATAGGATGCGCAGAACCCGGGCTTGCTCTTCGGTTTTTCAGGACTGTCCGGCGCATAATCACCGCCAAAGACATCCATCTCAAGCTCTCCCTTAGCATTGTAGTTGAGAACGAGATAACCGTTCTGTGTATGCGGCAGGCAAAAGGTGTTGTCGCGGATCAGCTTAAGGTCGTCTGCATCCGTATAGCTGTAGAGGTTGGGCACATCACTCTTCACCGCTTCAATTGGCAAAACACTGCCAGTACTCATAGTGATTGTTGTTGAAGAGATCACAATATCGCCGGTAATACTCATCGCAGTGTTGCTGACGGCGATCCATTTTTCACCCCCCTCACCTTTCGCAAAGGCGAGGGGGCTTGCAAACACTGAGAGTCCCAGAAAAGCAGAGGCCAGACCTGTGCCAGATACAGAACGCAACATACTTTGAACCCTTACGACTTGTTATAGGTAAACGAGCCGCAAAACCCGGCTTGCTGATCAACGCTTTTGCCAGCCTCAGGAGGTACATCACCGCCGAAGACGTCAAGCACGAGAAAATTTGGCTGGGACCGATCTATGATCATGAAACCTTTATCCATGCCCTTCTCGCAGAAAAACTTGTCTTTTGGCAAATCAAGAGAAGCTGCTCCGGTGAAGGAAAAGAGGTTGGGAGTATACCCTTCAAGACCCGTGATTTTGAGAATGCCGGATTTACCCATCTCGATGGTCCCGGGAGCCAGAATGATGTCGCCGGTAATCGTCTCAGCAGAAAAGCTGTAGGCGTGCCAGTCTTGCGGGCCTGCAATTCCCGGCCCCTTCTGGGCGAGGGAGTTAACAGGTATCATCATGAGGGCAACTACGCCCACAGCACCGGCGATACTTCGAAGTTTTGGATACCGCATCATATATCTCTTGAGGCCTCTGTCCGTTTGTCGGGGAGATCCTAGGCGGCGAACATAAATATCTTCCTGGATCGAAGTATCGAATTGCAGGCAAAACAAAAGCCACGCTGGAATCCAACGTGGCCTTGTCAAAGTACCGGCAGGATACCGGAAATTTAAAGTTCTTAGTTTGGCTTTGCCTGGCCGTTCTCGCCAGCAGGTGCCTGCTGGGCAGCAGTAGCCTGAGCGAGATTCTGACGGTACAGTGCTGCAAAGTCGATTGGATCGAGCAATAAAGGAGGGAAGCCGCCATTTCGTGTCGTATCTGCAAGGATGTTACGAGCAAACGGGAACAGCATACGTGGGCACTCGATCAGAATGAACGGGTGCATATGCTCCTGAGGAACACCGGTGATCTGGAATACGCCACCGTAAACGAGTTCAACAGCAAACAAAACCTGCTCAGGGGTGTTGGCTTTTGCATTCAAAGTAATAATAACTTCGAACTGGTCTTCGCCAATCGGATTCGCACCAACATTTACGTTGATGTCCAGCTTAGGCTGTTCACCTGGCTGAAGAGACTTCGGAGAATTAGGGTTTTCAAAAGAAAGATCTTTAATGTACTGAGCCAGGATGTTCATGCCTGGAGCCGCTGCGTCACCCTGTTCACCAGCAGTATTAGCTTCACTCATATCGTTTTTCCCGTGTCGCAATAACAATCACTGGTACAACACACTGTCACTCATGAGCGATTGTTTGCCGTACCTGCGCAACTAGATGGTGGCTAGCATGCCCCAGAGGCGGATACAAGGCTATGCTAACATTTCAACGGCGAAACAGGGTAGTTCTGGCACATAAGCCATTGGCAAGCAGATCACCTGTGATTTATGAAGGGCTGCTGTGACGAATTGGAGCAAGATTAAATGTTAAGCACACCGGAAGGACAGTCGCGATTGTTAGACCCGCAGATCAAGCTGGATACGCTTGTGCGCCTGCGTTGGTTGGCAGTCGCCGGGCAAACTCTTTCTCTGCTTGTGGTGCACTATCTTCTCAACTTCCCGCTGCCCATTGGCTACAGCTACGTTCTGGTGGCTGCATCCGCCTGGCTCAACCTCCTCCTGAAACTCCGCTGGCCATCCAGCACGCGCATTTCCAAAAATGCAGCAACAGCTCAGCTGGCCTACGATATCATTCAGCTCGGCGGGCTTTTCTACCTCACCGGTGGCCTGGGCAACCCGTTTTGTTTCCTCATTCTTGCACCCGTTGTCGTTTCTGCGACCGCGCTCTCTTTCCGCAGCACCATCATTCTCGGCGTACTGGCCGGGGCGGTCGTCACGCTGCTCACCGCGTTTCATATGCCGTTGCCGTGGTATGATGGTACGCAGATCGACCTGCCACCGCTTTACCTTGTCGGCGTCTGGTTCTCACTCATGTGCTCCATGTTCTTCATGGCAACATACTCTCTGCAGATTGCTGAGGAAGCACGCCAGCTCTCCAACGCACTGGCCGCCAGCGATATGGTGCTGGCTCATCAGAAGCACCTGTCCGCGCTGGACGGCCTTGCAACCGCTGCTGCGCATGAACTCGGCACACCGCTGGGTACGATCTATCTGACAGCCAAAGAGCTGTCCACAGAGTTTGAACAGGGGAACCCGCTGCGCGATGATGCTGAGCTGGTTTATTCTCAGGCCGCACGCTGTCGCGAAATCCTGAAGAAACTCACAAGTCTTTCCAGTGATGCCGATCAGGTATTCCAGCGCATGCCTATCTCGCTGCTGCTTTCAGATGTTTCTGAACCGCACCATGGGCTTGGCATTGAAATCAAGATCAAAGCCGAAGGCATCGGACCAGAGCCTGTCGGCGTCCGGGATGCTGCTATCAGCTATGGCCTCGGAAATCTTATAGAAAATGCCGTAGATTTCGCAAAAACCACTGTTCTTTTTGAAGCGAAGTGGGACGAAAAGTTCGTCGAGATCTTTATTCTGGACGACGGACCAGGCTTTGCGCCGGACGTACTTGCCAGAATGGGCGAGCCCTATGTTTCCAGGCGCACTGCACCCGCAATTTCAGAGGATGGCCTGGAAGAATCTGAGCGCGAAGCTGAACGCCAGTCAGGGGGGGGATTGGGTCTTGGCTTCTTCATTGCCAAAACCTTGCTGGAGCGTTCGGGCGGAAGAATGAATTTTCATAACCGAAAAGCCCCTGATCATGGTGCTCTGGTTCATATTCGCTGGCTACGTGAAACTATGGACCAGGGCGCACAAACTCCAGAATCCTGATAGTAAATCTCTAGGTATCCTAGTAAAAATACTTTAGCAAAATCTGGCTATAAAAGCCCATAGGAACTTCCCTTAACTGAAAAATATACTAAAGTGTCATGTGAATACCGTAGATTAATCGGACCTGCAAAATGACAGAACCAGAAGTTGCACCTCTTGGACGCCTTCTAATCGTCGATGATGATCTTGCTTTCCAGCAGCGTCTGGAACGTGCGATGCAGAAACGAGGGTTTTACACGGAGACCGCTGACGGCGTGAGAGACGCACTGAGTAAAGTTGCGGCACAGGCACCTGATTATGCTGTCGTAGACATGCGCCTTGAAGATGGCAGCGGGCTGGACGTGGTTGAAGCCATCCGCATGAAAAAACCGGATGCGCGCGCAATCATCCTGACCGGCTACGGCAATATAGCAACTGCTGTAACAGCCGTAAAGCTTGGTGCCATCGATTATCTCGCAAAGCCAGCTGATGCCGATGATATTCTGGCAGCGCTGACCCGCCGTCCAAACGATAAAGCCCCACCACCAGATAATCCAATGTCTGCTGACCGGGTTCGTTGGGAGCATATCCAGCGCGTTTACGAACTGTGTGACCGCAACGTTTCAGAGACAGCCCGTCGCCTGAACATGCACCGCAGAACGCTCCAGCGCATCTTGGCAAAGCGCGCACCGCGCTAATCCAGAGCCTAGGCTACAGAAACACAAAAGCGCGGCTCAAACCGCGCTTTAATTTTATCTGCGTGAAGGAAAAGGAGAGGAGCTCAGGCGTATCGCTGAAAAATGGGTGTCGGTTTTTGGATGAAGAGACGCAAAATATAGGTTGAAGCAGCTTAATTGCTTTAGCTCTTCTTTTCGCTCTCAAGGCTGTGCTTCTGGATCAGCGGCAGCTGCAGCATGGTGAAGACCATGGTGATTGGCATGAAACCGAAAACCTTGAAATCCACCCAGAAGTCAGTTGAGAAATTGCGCCAGACAAACTCATTTATCAGCGCCAGCACAAAGAAGAACACCCCCCAGCGCATAGTCAGCTTGCGCCAGCCTTCCGCATCCAGCTTAAAGGCACTGTCAAACACATAGCCCAGCAGAGATTTACCGAAGAACAGCCCACCCAGCAGAATGGAGCCGAACAAGGTGTTCACGATAGTAGGCTTGAGTTTGATGAACAGATCATCCTGCAAATACAGCGTCAGTGCGCCAAACACCAGCACCACAACACCAGACACCATCGGCATCATCGGCAGATGACGGGTGAGGATGTAGGACACGGTGAGGGAGATGGCGATTGCTACCATAAAGCCAGCCGTAGCAATAAAGATCGGCTTACCAAGAGCGCCCAGTGCAGGGAACATCTCAGCAAGCTGTGCGCCTCTGGAATTGGCGATGAAGAAAACGCCCAATGGACCGAGCTCAAGAGCCAGTTTTAAAAGTGGCGAAACATCCTGGCGCTCGGTTGTTTGCTTTGAGCGTTCTGAAATCATCTGTAAAGGCTTCCTTTTGTCGTTTTTCTCCCTGAAGAGAGATTTAAGCAGCAATTTTGCTGTTAAAAGGGCAATTAAGAGTGAAATTGCAAAATCGTCAAGTTTTATGGCACTGATATAGCCGTTTTAAGGGGCCAAAGCCTGAGTTATGCTTTCCTCAATACCGGTGTGGGGATTTTTGTGACTGCCGCAAGCACACAAGGACGCGGGCCTGCTTTGGACGATACCCGCAAAGATTTTTGTTGCGCGAAGCTACCGGTAAATCGTCGATTTACTGGCTCCAATATGGTCCGCATTGGCTTTATGGGTCAACCCGGCTTTCTTTACAGCATAAGTTTGGTAGCGTTGCCCCGTGTTCCTTGACTTCAGACAGTCAGATACACAGGGGCATCGTCGCCTCACCTCAAATACCATGGGTAAAGTAGCACTGGAGAGTTGAAGCCGCGCCCCGATGCACGGTGCTGCACCGGGGTTTTGTTTTATGCAGAGCGCTTAGTTTGTAAGCTCTGCCAGCATGCCAGCCGCTACAGAGAACTTGGAAACCGACAGGTTCTTCTCAAGAATCTCGTTGGTTGCCTGCTGTGTTCTTTCAGCTTTACCACCGTTGCGTTCCAGCCAGCCGTCAAATCCGTTTGCGTCTGCAAGGGCCTGAGCTGTCAGATCACGAAGAGCATTTGCCAGAATGGTGCGGGAACGGTCGAGTGCCAGTCCGTCGTAGTAATCACGAATGACAAACTCACGAGCCAGCTCTTCAATCGCACCAAACTTGAAGTGCGCGGCCACACGGAAGTAGGAGGATGCAACCTCGTCCACGTCACGGTTGGCTTTCTCGGATACAAGGACGATATCCGGGATCACCATTTCGCCGATGAGGCGGGCAATGCGGGCCGCGATCATGATTGGAACGCCGGCTTCTGCCAGGCGATCTGTTTCCGCCTTGAGCGTGGCTGCCCGTTCTTCGGAAAGGAATGTTTCCAGACGTGGAGACAGATGCTTGACAGTACCGCGGAAGCGATTGATTGCTGCTTGCAGACCATCTTCAAAGGAGACGTTGCGCAGGAACCAGACCACCATACCCAGCACCAGATCCTGAACCAGAGTGTAGAGCTCGAGTTGCAGGTCACCGGAGATATTGCTGTCGAGACGATCAATCTCTTCGTTCAGCCGGGTCAGTCCAAAGGCATCCCGCACCACGGCGAAGGCACGTGCCACGTCAGCAACAGACGCGCCTGTCTGATCGATGATGCGTGTCAGGAATGCAGGGCCGCCCCTGTTAATGATGGAGTTTGCCAGCATGGTTGCGATGATTTCGCGACGCAGATGGTGTCCTTCGATTTCCTGAGTGTAGGTTTCTGCCATCTGTTTCGGGAAGTAGCGGTACAGCTCTTTTGCCAGGTAAGCATCATCAGGAACGGCACTGTTCAGCAACTCATCATGGAGCGAGAGCTTTGCATATGCCAGCAGTACGCCCAGTTCCGGGCGGGACAGGTGCTGACCGGCTTTTTCACGTTCTTCGATAGTCACATCATCTGGCAGATCCTCAACAGCACGATCCAGAAGATCCTGAGATTCGAGCTGTCGCATCATTCGGACCTGATAGCCCAGATCTTCAAGACCCCGGCGCTCACAGAGTGAGATTGCCAGAGTTTGAAGGTAGTTGTTGCGCAGCACAAGATGCGCGACTTCGTCTGTCATATCCGCCAGGAAAACGTTGCGGTCTGAAGTGGTCAGAGTGCCCTTCTTAACTGCCGCGCCCAGCGCAATCTTGATGTTCACTTCCATATCAGAAGAGTTCACGCCTGCGGAGTTATCTATTGCATCGGAGTTACAACGGCCACCTGCACGAGAGAACTCGATACGAGCTTTCTGAGTGATGCCCAGGTTTGCACCTTCACCGATAACTTTTGAGCCAACTTCAGCTGCCGTGATACGGATCGTATCATTCCCGCGATCACCCACGTCGCTGTTGTTTTCATCAGAAGCGCGAATGTATGTGCCGATACCACCGAACCACAACAGGTCTGCCTGCATCTTCAGGATGGCGGTCATGACCTCCTGAGGCGCTGCTTTCGGCTTGTTGAGGCCGAGCATCTTCTGAACCTGAATGGACAGAGGTATAGATTTGGAAGAACGTGGGTAGATGCCACCGCCTTCTGAAAGCAGTTCCCTGTTATAGTCCTGCCAGGAGGAGCGACCCAGATCGAACATACGTTTGCGTTCATTCCAGGTCGCAGCGGGATCCGGGTTCGGGTCAAGGAAGATGTCGCGGTGATCAAAGGCTGCAACCAGCCTGGTTGCCTTTGACAGCAGCATACCGTTGCCGAACACGTCTCCAGACATGTCACCAACACCACATGCGGTGAATGGTTCTTTCTGAATGTCGCGGTCCATTTCGCGGAAGTGGCGTTTCACAGCCTCCCATCCGCCGCGTGCGGTAATGCCCATCTTCTTATGATCATATCCCGCAGAGCCACCTGAAGCGAATGCATCGCCCAGCCAGAATTTTTTACTTTCTGAGATCGCATTTGCGGTGTCTGAGAAAGTTGCAGTGCCTTTATCTGCAGCCACAACGAGGTATGGGTCGTCCTGATCGTGGCGAACAACCAGCTCAGGCGGCATAACGAGATCGGCATTCAGATTATCAGTGAGACCCAGCAGAGAAGAAATGAAGATCTTATAGGCTTCAGTTCCTTCTGCGATCCACTCATCACGGCTGCCAGTTGTTGGAAGCTGTTTCGGAAGGAAGCCACCTTTTGAGCCAACAGGAACAATCACAGCGTTCTTGACTTGTTGTGCTTTCACAAGTCCCAGCACTTCTGTGCGGTAATCCTGAGCGCGGTCGGACCAGCGCAGACCACCACGTGCAACCGGTCCAAAGCGCATGTGCACGCCTTCAACACGCGGGCTGTATACGAAGATTTCGCGGTATGGCAGCGGCTTTGGCAGGCCCTCCACTTTATGTGGGTCAAACTTGAACGAGAAGGTCGGTTTTGGCTGGCCAGCCTCGTCCAGCTGGAAGAAGTTGGTGCGCAGTGTAGCCCGGATCAAATTCCGGAAACGACGGAGTATCCGGTCATCATCCAGGCTCATCACGTCATCCAGGCTTGCGGAAATCTCATCAATCAGACGCCCCTCCTTACCCGAACGTTCAAACGTTCCGAGCGAAGGATCGAAGCGTGTATGGAACAGGTGAACGAGCTGCTGAGCGATCTGTGGATAGCGGTTAAGAGTTCCCCACATATAGTCTTCAGAATAGAGGATACCAGCCTGACGTAAATACCGGGAGAGTGCCCGGATCATAGCGATGTCACGCCATGCCAGTCCTGCGGACAGTGCAAGGGCGTTATAACCGTCGTTTTCAGCCTGTTTATTCCAGACTGCGAGGAACAATGCTCCAAGGCGCTCAATGTCTGCATCAGTGAAATTGCGAAAGCGGTTTTCATCCAGATGCAGCGTGGTATCGTGCAGGTAGCTGAGCTCTCGGTCTGCCGGTGTGATCCGGTAGGTCCTTTCGTTGATCACCCGAAACCCGAGATTTTCGAGCACCGGTACACGAGCAGACAAAGGAATCGGTTTGTTAAGATGGTAGGCACGCAGAGAAATCTGCCCACTACCTTCACGCTCGCGCTTGTAAAAGCTGATAACAAGGGGACGCTTCTCGCCCAGCTGCTCGAGGCGGCGGATATCTCTGGTCGCGGTCACAGCTGGTGTCGCGGAGGTGTATTCGCCATCAAATGCAGAGCCATACCGCTCCAGCAATGCTCCGGAGATGACGTTGCCATAAACCGGGCGGAGCGCTTCTCGCAGGCTATCTGTCCATGTGCGGACGATTTCCTGAATGGAGGCTTCCAACTCTGCCTGAGACGGTTGAGGCGTATCACCAAGAAAACGGCCAACGATGTAGTGAATGCGGACAAGGGGGCCTTCAGGAAAGGTTACGTACCAGGCAGACAGACGACCTTCGTAGACGTTTGCCAGATAGTTGCCGACCCTCTTACGAATGCTCGTGGCGAAGAGATCACGCGGAATGTAGGTGATGATTGATACAAAACGGTCGAATTTATCGGTTCTGGAAAGAACACGGATTCGCGGGCGCTCGTTCAGCTGAAGAATCGCATCTGCAAAATTTGAGAGTGTTTCAACGTCAACCTGGAAGAGGTCATCACGCGGATAACCTTCCAGGATGTTGCGCAAGGCTCGGCCACTGTGGCTTTCCGGATCAAAGCCGTGCCTTTTCATCACTTTCGCGGTCTTATGGCGAATGTAAGGAATGGAGCTGGTTGAACGGGTGTACGCTGTTGCAGTGAAAAGACCGACAACACGCAATTCTCCGCGAAGCTTTCCTTCATCGTCAAACAGCTTCACGCCGACATAGTCCATATGAACGTGACGGTGGACGCGGCTGCGGATGTTGGCCTTACCAATGATCAGCGGTTCAGGCTTCAGCAGGAACTCTCTGATTTCCGGCGTCATAACAACGAACTCAGAACCCTTGCGCAGCACACGTACCCCGGGATCGGTCAAAACGCCCAGACCAGAGCCTTCAATCAGAGACAGCTCACTGTTTTCGCTGTTGTCATCGAAAATGAACTCACGAATACCCAGGAGAGTGAAGTTATCAGCCGCCATCCACTCAAGGAAAGCAATTGCTTCGTCAAGCTGTTTGTTGTCTGCTTTCGTGCGGACCTGCTGGTATTCCTCAACCGCTCGCTGGATTCTGTCACGCATCGGGCGCCAGTCCTGCACGGCCTGACGGACATCATTGAGAGCGAGGTCAAGATCCTCTTCGAGTTTCCTGATGTCCTCATCAGAGTTCAATCGCGTAAGGTGGATATGGATAAGACTTTCACGGCGAACTGATGGTCCTCCAAGCCCGACTGTACCGTGGAATTTTTGCAAACCACCACTGTCATCATCCCGCTCCACGATAAAGAGCGGGTGCAGCACAAGGCGCACTTCGTAGCCAGAAGTCTGAATGGCCCCCATCACGGAGGAGACTAGGAAGGCCATATTATCGTTGACGATTTCGACGATAGTCACGTCTTCGAGCTGCTTACCGTCAGCATTTGGCTGCGGATTGAACACACGAATACGATGGGTCCCCAGCGGGTGATTTGCGAAATCAGCCCAAGCTTCCTGCGATAGAACCGCAAGTTCTGATGGGGTATAGTTCAGAAGATCTTCTGCATCGGCGTGAGAGAAGAGGTCTTCAGCAAACCTTGCTTCGTCTTCATTATCGTCAATTAGCAGTGCACAGGTTTCGGCAATAAGCCCAGCTTTAGCCTCGGCTGTCGTAACAGACATTCAGGCGTTCCTCATCCAACATTATAGTCGGCACAGGCTGCGCGAACATGCCACATGGGCGCGACCTATGCCTTTGGAACCTATTAAGGTGCATTTGTTCAATTTTTCAATGCGAAACGCGACATGAATACCGCAAAAAAATCGTTTTCAGCAGAATGTGTTCGCATATGAACGCCACACAGGAATTCCCGTAATATTTGAAATGCCTTTCCTGCGAACCTGAAGTTGCTTGAGACTCCCTCAACTACCAATTGAGGGCAGAGGCCTGATAAAACGCGCCTATTCTGTGACAATGTATGATGGACGTTGTACAGTCCTTGAACCTAATTCCAACTACAAGCTCCAGGGAGTCAAAAATGTCAGTGCGCGTGTTCATTGATGGAGAAGCCGGAACAACGGGTCTGCAGATCCGCAAACGTCTGGCTGGACGACGTGACATTGAGATCCTCAGCATCGCGCCGGAGCGCCGCAAGGAGCTGGCAGCACGCGCAGAGCTTTTGAACTCAGCTGATGTTGCGATCCTGTGCCTGCCGGATGCAGATGCACTGGAAAGTGTATCGCTCATCAGGAATGACAGCACCCGCGTGATTGATGCATCTTCTGCGCACCGCGTTGATCCAAAGTGGGCCTATGGCTTCCCCGAGATGACGAAGGATCAGGCGGAGATCATTTCCAACGCGCGTTTTGTTTCCAATCCGGGTTGTTATCCGCAAGGCGTGATCGCCACTGTGCGCCCATTGCTGGAAGCTGGTCTTATCCCCTCTACCCACGCGCTCACAGTGAACGCAATTTCCGGTTATACCGGTGGTGGTCGTCAGATGATTGAAAAGTATGAGGCCTGCGACAAGCCATGTCCCTACTGGCCCTACGGTTTGCAGTTTGGGCATAAGCATCTGCCGGAAATGCAGTTGTATGCGGACCTTGCCCATGCACCTTTGTTCCAGCCAGCGGTTGGCAACTACGCACAGGGTATGCTGACATTCGTGCCGTTACAGCTGGGACAACTGCGCAACGCACCGAAGGGCAAAGACCTGCACGCAGTACTTGATGACCATTTCTCCGGCATTGCCGGTGATGTGGATGTCGCAGGGTTTGAAAGCATCAGTGCAATTGAGGACCTGAGCCCGGAAATTTTCAACGGTACAAACAAAATGCAACTGCACGTTTTTGCCAATGATGATCGGCACCAGGCGCTGTTGGTCGCAATCTATGACAATCTTGGCAAGGGTGCTTCCGGCGCAGCCGTCCAGAACCTGAATATTATGATGGGCCTGAGCGAGAGCATTGATCCCGCTGTTGCCTGATTAACATTAGAGAATTCCAGATATCCGAGGAGAATATTCCATGGAAAAGTTTAATACACTGACAGGCGTTGCTGCACCACTGCCACTGGTCAACATCGACACCGATATGATCATCCCGAAGCAGTTTTTGAAAACCATCAAGCGTTCCGGTCTTGGCACTGCTCTTTTCCATGAGATGCGTACCAACGACGACGGCTCCAGGAACAAAGAGTTTGTGCTGAACAAGCCAGGCTACGAGAATGCTCAGATCCTCGTTGCTGGCGATAACTTCGGCTGTGGCTCTTCACGAGAGCACGCGCCCTGGGCTCTGCTGGACTATGGTATTCGCTGTGTGATTTCCACCAGTTTTGCTGACATCTTCTACAACAACTGCTTCAAAAACGGCATTCTGCCGATCGTGGTAAGCCCGGAAGATCTCGACAAGCTGATGGATGATGCATCCCGCGGCGCAAACGCAACTTTGACCGTTGATCTGGAAGAACAGGCAGTTCGCGGTCCGGATGGTGGTTCAATCAGGTTTGAAGTGGACCCACATCGTAAACATTGCCTGCTGAATGGCCTTGATGACATTGGTCTGACCTTTGAGAAAACTGACCAGATTGCCAGCTACGAAGATAAGCTGGGACTGAGCCACCCCTGGCACTGATTAAGTGCGACTATCAACGCCTTATCAAGGACGCCCACCGGCGTCCTTTTTCCTGCAATGGTCCTCAAAGCTGCAAATATAGTCCTCTTTTCTGCAGGCAGGACGTTTCCCGATCAGGACTACGCTAGGAAACGTCATCCCAATTCAAAATGGATGACATGACATGATGAAACGCTTGTTGCTTGGTGCGTTATGCACCCTTATTTTTTCTTCTGCTTTTGCTGATGAGGAACTTCCTGGTTTTGACGAGATTACTGTTAACGCACTACACCGGACACGTCCTGTAGCAGGCTCTGTCTGGTATCCGGTTGGCACAAAAACATACAAGGGTTTGCTCGGTGACAGTTCCGTCTTTATTGGAAATTACGCCTATGTGGGTGCCGGAGTAAAGGAAGGGAAGTTTCCGCTAGTTCTTTTTTCGCATGGATCTGGTGGTAATATGTTCTCAGCGAGTTGGTTGTTTTCTGCTCTCACGAAAAAAGGGGCGATGGTTGTTGCGATAAACCACCCCGGAAGTACATCGGGTGATTCCTCTCCAAGACGATCCATACTGTTAGACGAGCGGGCCAAAGATCTCAGCGCAGCCCTCGACACAATTTTAGGTGACCCAAACTTTAATCGATACATTGATCAGTCCCGGATTATTGCGGCCGGTTTTTCTATGGGTGGGGCAAGTGTACTAAATCTGGCAGGAGCGCGATGGGATAGGGAGATATTCAGTCAATACTGCAAGACCTTCAAAAACGCTGATCCAGGCTGCACCTTTTTTTCAAAAGGGGGTGTTGATTTTGACCATCTGCCTGATGGCTTTGTCGGAAATGCGAAGGATAAGAGGATAACAAAAGTCATCTCAATTGACCCTGGCTATACTGTTGCCTTTGATAAGGCCAGTGCAAAAGACATTCAGGTCCCCGTGCAGTTCATTAATATCGGGCGTAAGAACCGGGCGTTCGCGGCTGATCTGGAGGCCGAAGCTAATAAAGTCTTGTCTCTCATACCAGGTGCATCTTACGTTGTGACTGATCAGGGCGATCACTTTGCATTTCTTCCACCCTGCAAACCTGAGGGTGCTGCACTTTTGGAGTTGGATAATGATGATCCGGTTTGCACTGACCCTGAAGGTACCGACCGTGTTGAGGTTCACGAGCAAATCCAAAAGTACATGGAAGAATTTATTGGTTTGGATTAACGGTACTCACGTTCTGGCACAGCTGGGAGGTTACCTCCAGCTGTGCATGCTTAAGCATTATGCGATGTCAGCGACCACCATAGAGATGCCAACTGCAAAGACACAGATGCTGGCAAGCATGGAGACGCGCTTGCCGTTGTTACTGTTTGCCAGCCACACACGTGCAGGGCCGGAAACGAGACAGCCGACGCCGTAGTAGACGATCAGACAAAGCAGGCTCGCACCCATACCGAAAACCAGCGCATAGAGCCAGAAGGGCATAACTTCCGGCACATAGAACTGTGGTAGCAAAGAGAAGTAAAAGAGCATACCCTTAGGGTTGAGCAGGCTGGTGAGGAAACCGAACTTCAGATCATTGGTATCTGCTGGTGTTTGCTGTTCGTCTTCTGAAGTCCACATGCCGCCGGCAAAGAAGAGGCGGTAGGCAAGGTACATAAGATAGGCCAGACCCACCCAGCGGATTGCCTGAAACAGCCTTGGTTCTGCCAGAAAGAGAGACTGAAAGCCAGCAGCAACCAGAACGGTGAAAACAAGATAGCCTGCTGAAATGCCCAGAGATGCTTTGAGGGCAGCGGACTTTCCACTCGCAAGAGCCCTGCTTGTGATGTACAGCATGTCCGGACCGGGCACGCAAATCAGACTTAGAATCGTGACTAAAAAAAGAAGGGTATTCGCTGCCATTGGGAGTATTTTCTCAGGTGAGGTTTTATTTCAGAATTTATCCGAATATACTCCGGGTCGTACCTTCCGAATATCGAATTGATTCCGAAATATGACCTCTACTCACCACCTTGACCGAACAGACTTCGTCATATTAGAAATTTTGCAGAATAATGCACTGCTCCCTAATAAGCAGGTGGCAGCAGAGGCTAACCTGAGTCCGTCGGCTTGCTATGAACGCATTAAGCGACTGAAAGACCGTGGAATTTTACAGAGCAGCCATGCCATTGTCGACCCGAAAGCCTATGGAGTAGGTTTTGAGGCGATGCTCTTTATTCAGCTGGACAGACATGAAGCACTTCTGGTGGAGGAATTTATGCAGGAAGTCGCTGGACTACCGGAAGTAAAATCCGTCACGCTCATCAGTGGGGCATACGACATTATTGCCCATCTGCGCGTCCGCGATATCGATCACCTTAAAAGTCTTGCCTTTGAGAAATTTACGAAGCGGGCCTATATCACCAGGATCGAAAGCTCGATTATCTATGATTTTAAAGAAAGCCGCGTACAGAAGCCGCTTTAGAGAGCCAATGCTTTAACGACGTTTAGCAGCAACTTCTTGTTTATGGCGCTCGTTGAGAGCATCAACATCGTCTAACTTGCGACCAACGTGTGCCAATGCGGCAGCTGCCGAGGTAAACGCGATTGCTTTATCGACGTAAAGCTTGCGGGCGGTTTCCGGGAATTCCTGAAGCATGCGGGAGAAGAGTGCGCGGCGGACGCGGATCAACTCGCAATTTTCAAGGGCAGTTGCACGGGCCGGGCGCTTACCCTCAGTCATCAGTGCATTTTCGCCAAACAGAGTGCCGGGGCCATACGTTCCTCTGGGACGCGTGTCCCGCCCCACACCGGTTTCCAGCTGCACCTTGCCGATTGTCAGTACTATGCCACCATCTGCCCGCTCACCCTCATTGAAAACGATTCCACCTTCAGACACCTGCATTGTCTCTGCACTGAACGCGAGCAGGCGCAACTGATCCTCTGTAAACTGCGAGAGGAGAGGAACGCGTCTTAAGATTTCAATGTCCCGGGCTAGACTCATAGTCTTGGATTAGCCGCTTATGCCTCAAGGCACAAGCTTATATCCACCAGCTTCTGTCACAAGCAGCTCCGCATTGGACGGATCACGCTCGATTTTCTGACGTAAGCGGTAAATATGGGTTTCCAGTGTATGTGTGGTGACGCCGGAGTTGTAGCCCCAAACCTCATGCAACAGCACATCACGCGTTACTGGTTTTTCATCTGCGCGGTAGAGGAACTTCAGGATAGAAGTTTCTTTTTCGGTCAGGCGGACCTTCGAGCCATTATCGTCCTGCATGGACTTCGCGGCAGGCTGGAAGGAGTAACGGCCAATGGTGAATACAGCATCTTCGCTTTGCTCGTGTTGACGCAGGTGCGCGCGAATGCGAGCAAGCAGAACAGCGAACTTGAATGGCTTGGTGACATAGTCGTTTGCACCAGCTTCCAAACCAAGGATTGTGTCACTGTCCGTATCGTGGCCCGTGAGCATGATGACCGGAGCGCCAAAGCCTGCTTTACGCAGCAGCTTTACTGCTTCACGGCCATCAATGTCCGGCAGACCAACGTCCATAAGAACCAGGTCGAAGTGATTTTCTTTTGCTTTTTTTATGCCAGCCGCGGCGCTGTCAGCCTGAGTGGTTTCAAATTCATCATAAAGCGACAGCTGTTCAACGAGCGCTTCGCGCAAATCGGTATCGTCATCGACAAGCAGAATTTTACGTGCAGTCATATTCTCACCTAATCACCAATCAATAGTGCTAACCCTAAAACTTCTCTCACATAAACACATGAAGGGTTGCCGAAAAAAAGGCGAGCAAAAACGTGGCAAATCACGAAGTTTTTCGTAAAATCTACTTCACGCGTAAGTGACCTCCGTTTTATTTGGGAGTATTTCTCCCGGTGTTTTCCGCAGGACAACAGGTTCATAGATGCTTCCACTCGCAGTACCCACGCTACCCGCAAAGCTACTTAAAAAGACCCAAAAGACCCTGTTTGTGCGGCATACAGGTGAAGAGCCTCACACAGGAACGCTCACACTGGGTCCGGTCACATTTGCATGTGCACTTGGACGGTCCGCATTGACACATACAAAGCGTGAAGGCGACGGAGCGACACCAATTGGACAATTTGAACTGTTGAATGTGTATTACCGCGCGGATCGCGGCTCTTGTCCCGTGACGTATTTGCCTGTTTCCCCGCTGTCTCAGAGCGATGGATGGTGTGATTCTCCGCAGGATACTCTTTATAACCGCCCTGTAGATCTGCCTTTTGAAAGAAGCCATGAGAAGTTGTGGCGGGATGACCGGCTCTATGACATTGTTGTCGTGCTGGATTGCAATATGTATCCGGCGGTCAAAGGCGAAGGCAGCGCGGTCTTCTTTCATGTGGCACGAGAGGGCTTTTTGCCGACTGAGGGATGCGTTGCAGTTTACCCCGAAGTGATGCGTGAAATCCTGAAGGAAATGGCACCCGGAGATGTATTGGAAGTCTGTGCGGATTAGAACAAAATCAGAGGGTTCAGTCAGGGAGGCTTTAAAACTGGCCTCACAATCGGCTCAGACAAGGTTATTCCATACCTTTTCCCTGGTAATCTAAAGTAATTTACTCCATATAGTGCCTTCTTGACGGATTACGCATGAATGGAAGCAGGTTTATGGCGGATAAGATGGTTCCCTTTTTGAAAATGAACGGTCTTGGTAATGACTTCGTGGTGTTTGATAGCCGCGACAAAAAGGTTGCCTTAACTCCGGCGCAAATCATAGCTATCGGAAACCGTGAAAAGGGTATCGGCTTTGACCAGATGATTACGGTCGGAACAGCAAGTTCTGATGCTTATGTTTTTATGCGCATTCACAACCGTGATGGTAGCGAAGTAGATGCTTGCGGGAACGCGACACGCTGCATTGGCCGTCTGCTAATGGGGGAGGCTGGCACTCCAAGTGTAACCATTCAAACCAACGCTGGCTTGCTGATTGCACACGCTTGTGACACTGAAACCATGGTGAGCGTTGATATGGGCACACCTCGCCTTGAGTGGGATCAGATTCCGCTGGCAGAGGAGTTTGCCGATACACGTGCGATTGAGCTGCAGATAGGGCCGATTGATGCGCCGGTTCTGCACTCACCAAGTGTGGTCAATGTCGGTAATCCGCATGCGATTTTCTGGGTGGATGATATTGAAGCCCATGACCTCGGGCGAATTGGCCCTTTGCTTGAGTGTCACCCGATGTTCCCTGAAAAGGCGAATATCTCTCTTGCTCAGATCATTGGCGAAAATGAGATCCGCCTGAAGGTCTGGGAACGTGGTATTGGCTTGACACAAGCCTGTGGCACCGCAGCCTGCGCAGCGGGTGTTGCAGCAGCACGTACCGGCCGGACAGCACGCAAGTGCACCATCCATCTTCCGGGAGGCCCGCTGGATATTGAGTGGCGTGAAGACAACGACCACATCATGATGACCGGTGAAACCGCAATTGAATTCGAGGGCGAGCTCAATCTCAACACCCTCACCTACACAAAGACCGCTTCGGGGACGCGGCTATGGAGCCTATGCAGTGAGCATTGATGTTGTGACATTTGGCTGCCGACTGAATGCATATGAGTCGGAAGTGATGAAGCGCGAAGCTGAGGCCGCAGGCCTCAAGGATGCCGTGCTGATCAACACATGTGCCGTGACCAATGAAGCCGTCCGCCAGGCGCGGCAGACCATCCGCAAAACCCGCCGGGAAAACCCGGATGCACGTATTATAGTGACCGGTTGTGCGGCACAAACGGAATCTGAAACCTTCGCAGAGATGGGTGAAGTGGATCTGGTTCTTGGTAACTCTGAGAAACTTGAGCGCGCCTCTTATGGCCGTTTCGCCCGGTTTGGCATTGAAGAAACCGAGAAGGTGCGAGTCAACGACATCATGAGCGTCCGCGAGACTGCAGGGCACCTGATTGACGGACTGGAAGGGCGCTCCCGCGCGTTTGTCCAGGTTCAAAATGGCTGTGACCACCGCTGTACTTTCTGCATCATCCCTTATGGCCGCGGCAACTCACGCTCTGTTCCGATGGGTGTGGTGATTGACCAGATCAAACGCCTTGTCGACAACGGATATGGCGAGATTGTTCTGACTGGCGTTGATGTTACGTCTTACGGTGCTGACCTGCCGGGAACTCCGAAACTCGGAACGCTTTGTGCTAAGATTTTGAAGATGGTTCCCGATCTCAAACGCTTGCGCCTTTCCTCTATCGACAGTATTGAAGCTGATGATGAGCTGATGGAAGTGATTGCACATGATCATCGTCTGATGTCCCATCTGCACCTTTCTTTGCAGGCTGGCGACAACATGATCCTGAAGCGAATGAAGCGTCGTCATTCTCGTGAGGACACGATCCGGTTCTGCGAAGATGTACGCAAGATGCGTCCTGATGTTGTATTTGGTGCTGACATAATTGCCGGTTTCCCAACCGAGACTGATGAGATGTTCGGGAACACCCTGCGTATTGTTGAAGAGTGTGGGCTGACACATCTGCATGTGTTCCCGTTCTCTCCACGCCCTGGCACTCCTGCCGCGCGTATGCCGCAGCTCGATCGCAAGATCGTTAAAGAGCGCGCGGCGCGTCTTCGTGTGAAAGGGCGGGAGGCTTTGCTGGCTCACCTTTGCGCCGAAGTAGGTAAAATGCGCGAGATCCTGATTGAGCGTGAGGGGATTGGTCGCACCGAGCAATTTACCCAGGTTGAACTGGATGCGGATGTTGCCGGAAGCCTTGTCTCCGCACGCATTACAGGGCATACCGAAAGACATCTGATTGCAGAGCCAGTTGGCAAAGCAGCTTAAGCTTTTACATCTCAAAGGTATCTTTCCAGTATGAGCGAAAAGAAACGCGGTTTTTTCAGTCGCCTGTTTGGCAACTCCTCAGAAGAAACACAGAACCTGCAGGAGGAGAAAGCTACTGACAGTGCAGAGCTGCCCAGGGCTTTAGAAGGCGTTCAATCCGTTCCACCTGACTCTGTTAAAGGCCTTGAAGAAACGACTGAAGCTGTCGCAGGTGAAACTCCTGTTCTGGAAAATCCAGAACTCATACCTGAGGCAGAGACCGCGCCTGGAGAGAAAGCTTCTGATAAACCTCATAATTTGGATGAGGCAGAAGCCAAAGCCCTCGAAGAAACCGCTTATCTTGATAGCGATGTTCTGACTGAGGAAAATTCGGCGGACTCTGAAGCTGAGCCAGATATACTTTTCCCTGAGGTCAGAGATGCTGCTGCGACCGTTGCTGAGGATACTGCCGATGTACAACCCGTCCTCACGGATGAAATAACTGAACTATCAGGAACAGAGGAGGCCGGAGAAGATGTTCCGGTAAAGAAGAGCTGGTTTCAACGTCTTAAAGCTGGTCTTTCCCGCTCTTCCAGTGCTTTGACCGAGGGCATCAGCTCGATTTTCAACAAACGCAAGCTGGATGCAGATACTCTTGAAGAGCTGGAAGATATTCTGATCCAGGCAGACCTTGGCATCGATACAGCGATCGCGATTACCGATCGTGTATCTGATGGTCGCTATGATAAGGAAATTTCAGGCGAAGAAGTCCGCAGTATCCTTGCTGAAGAGATTGAAAACGTCCTTGAGCCTGTCGCCAAACCGCTTGACCTTGAATGTGGTCATAAACCACACATCCTGTTGATGGTTGGGGTAAACGGAACAGGCAAAACCACTACAATCGGCAAGCTCTCTTCCCTGTTGCATGAGCGGGGCAAAAAAGTAATGCTCGCAGCCGGCGATACGTTCCGTGCAGCAGCTGTTGAGCAGCTGAAGGTTTGGGGTGAACGCACTGGTGCTGAAGTTGTTGCGCGCGATACCGGCGCTGATGCTGCTGGTCTTGCTTACGACGCCGTTGACGCTGCTCTTTGTAACAACACAGATGTGCTGCTGATCGATACAGCTGGCCGCCTGCAGAACAAAGCCGAGCTGATGGATGAGCTTGAGAAGATCATCCGCGTGATTCGCAAGCGCGTTCCTGATGCGCCGCATACCACTTTGCTGACCCTTGATGCGACCACCGGCCAGAATGCTCTGTCTCAGGTGGAAATCTTCGGCAAGGTTGCTGGTGTAACCGGTCTTGTGATGACCAAGCTGGACGGTACAGCTCGCGGAGGCATTCTGGTGGCCATTGCCCGCAAGTACGGCCTGCCTGTGCATTTCATCGGCGTGGGTGAAGACATGGACGACCTTGAGCCATTCTCAGCAAGTGACTTTGCAGCAGCCATTGCAGGTAAGGACCATGAGACGGACTAACTCAGTCATCAATCAGTCCTGTGTAATGATGATAAGACCTGCCCCCGCTATGGCAGGAAGAGCCATGAGCCGGGTCTTCGAAAATCGAAGTTTCATCCGGCTCTGACGAATCATAAAGTCTCAATACAGCGCTGAAAATGCACCTGTGGGTGGAGCAGTCCCTACACAGTGGAAGCCATCTATGACAGCTCTGTGCATCCAGATTTTTTGGAAAAAGAAGCCCTTCAGGGGACAGAAAAGATCAGGCAAATTGACAGGCACGACACCGAAATCACCCAGAAAACCAGTGTCGCCCTGGCATTAAGTGATCAGCAGCGCGTGATTAAAACCCTGGTCAGGAATGCTTGTCGTAAAGAAGGAGCTGTCCCCAGCATCACGCAGATCACCTGTTTGACGGAGGGAGTCAGCAACTGTTGGTCTGTTGCCGATAGCATGAAACCGCTTTGCTGCACTCGCCACTCAAAAGGATGATCGGCACCGCCAGACATGCTTGTGCGAGGAGGCCGGAGGAGAAACAATTGCCTCAAGCCGGCAGCGACTTCACTCGACAGGATCTATTTGTCTTGTACAAAACACCAGATCATGCAACGCCGAAGATCACACAGGTTTATACCGTAGCACCAATCGGCGGCGACTATCCCGTCAAGCGATTTCGAAAGCGGCACTGTTGACGGATATCAAACGCTGATTTGAGCTTACTTACACACTTTCTACGCACCCAAGGGTGTGTAGTGATTTTCATTAATGATTTCAGAGGAAGTGGTGACCCCGAGTGGATTCGAACCACTGACCTGCCGCTTAGGAGGCGGCCGCTCTATCCAGCTGAGCTACGGGGCCATTAGGCGTGTCTTTATCCGGAACCGGACCAGTACGCTTAATGCGATGTCATCCGTTGAGGATGCAGTTCGCTTTCAAGTATCATGAAAATCGGCTGTAGGCGAGATAGATTACTTCTCTGTGAACAAGCTAGTGCCTCGCTTCACGTAGTTTGACAATGTGGAGTTCCTCAAGGATACCGGACAATTGAGTATGGCGTTGATGGATTGGATGCCCCGCCCGACGGCATAAAGATATACTATGATTGTGAGAGTGAGTTTCACACCCAAA
>CANNAV010000053.1 GCA_947502585.1 uncultured Pseudovibrio sp. | reverse complement strand
TCAAAGGAGGGACAAACAGAAAAAAGACCTTTGGTCGAAATCGCAGCGCGCGTCGGCTTAAACCCGTAAAGGCCATTTAGCGCAGCCGGAATACGCACAGACCCGCCGGTATCGGTCCCAAGAGCTGCATCACACAGCCCCAGCCCTACACTCGCCGCAGCACCAGAGGACGAACCTCCAGGAATGCGCGTCGGGTCAGTGACATTCTCAGGAGATCCAAAACAGGGATTAAGTCCAGACCCCGTAAAGCCCAACTGACTCATATTGGTACGGCCACAGGTGAACGCCCCTGCTGCCTTCAGGCCAGACACCGCCCTGGCATCTTCACAGGCCGGAGCCCGGTTACGCAGAAACGGCGACCCCGCACTTGTGACAATGCCAGCTTCATCAAACAGATCCTTGACAGAAACAGCTACGCCATGCAGAGACAACGGCTCATGCGCTTCTTTCTGCCGCCGATCCGCCGCCTGAGCAGTGCGCATAATTCTTTCAGCATCAAACTCCAGAAAAACACGCCCGACGCAGCCATCAGGCAAGTCCATTGCCCGATCAATATACCGACGCGCTACATCCACTGCTCTGAAATGTATATGAGGATTTGTCGACAAATTATCACCACTCATCATACATGCATATTTATCGTAGTCTTACGGTTGTCGCCTTTTTTCCTCGTGAGTTCAATAATCTCCAGACAAAAAAGATACCAGTCTGTTAATCTGCCGCTGCGAAGCGCAACAAACTTGGAGTGCATTCCCGAAAAATGGCTCCGGTTTTCGGGAATGCGCATGATCAATCATAAAAGATTAAATATATTATTCCTATACTCAGCTCCTCTGAAAACCCGAATGTTTAGTGAAGAATGGTTTCGTAAATATTAGGCGTACTGGCCAAGAAAGTTACATTGCACTTTTCGGGTTTTGGAGGCGCTGGAGTATACAAAAACCCGCTGGAAGAACCGGCGGGTTCCATGAAAATTCGACAGGAAACAGGCTTACCGCTTCGGCTTGTTAAACGCTGCAGCCAGGGCCGCTGCCATGGCATTGTTGCTGTCGCCGCTGTTATCAGCCGGTTTATTGCCACCGCGACCATCACCGCGAGGCTTACTACCACGAGTGCTACCACCTGGGCGATTACCACCACCTGGACGACCTCCACCCTGGTTTCGGTTGCCACCACGATCGGCCTGTCGTTCCCGCACACTCTCACGTGCATCCGCACTGTCCTTGCGCATGGTCAGACCGATGCGTTTGCGGGCAATGTCTACCTCAACAACACGCACCTTTACGATATCACCCGCCTTCACAACCGTATGCGGATCATCCACGAAACGGTCCGCCAGCTGAGACACATGCACCAACCCGTCCTGATGCACACCGATATCAACAAAGGCACCAAAATTGGTCACATTGGTGACAGTCCCCTCCAGCATCATACCAGGCTTAAGATCCTGCAGAGTCTCGACACCATCCTGAAAGGATGCTGTCCTGAACTCAGGTCGTGGATCACGCCCCGGCTTTTCAAGCTCTGAGAAGATGTCCTTTACCGTCGGCAGACCGAATTTCTCGTCTGTAAACTCTTTCGGGTCCAGGGATCCAAGTGTATTGGAACCCATGATCTCACGAATATCACGACCACACGCTTTGATGATCTTCTGCGCCAGCGGATAAGCCTCAGGGTGAACAGAGGACGCATCCAGCGGGTTCTCACCATCTGCAATCCGCAGGAAGCCCGCACACTGCTCAAACGCCTTTGGCCCAAGCCGCGCGACCTTAAGTAACTGCCTGCGGTTTTTAAAGGTGCCGACAGTATCCCGATACTCAACCACCGCCTTCGCAAGGCTCCCGGTCAGACCGGAGATATGCGCCAGCAGCGGCGCAGACGCTGTGTTGAGATCAACCCCAACCGCGTTCACTGCATCCTCAACAACACCGTCCAGAGAACGAGCCAGCCTGGTCTGGTTCACATCATGCTGATACTGCCCAACACCAATGGATTTCGGCTCAATCTTTACAAGTTCGGCCAATGGATCCTGCAAGCGGCGCGCAATGGAAGCCGCCCCGCGCAAAGACACATCCACATCCGGCATTTCTTTCGCAGCCAAAGCAGAAGCGGAATACACCGAAGCACCTGCCTCGTTCACCACCACTTTCGTTGGGCGGTGTTCTGCCGGAATGTCCTTCAGCAAATCTGCTGCCAGACGATCCGTCTCACGGCTGGCAGTGCCGTTACCAATTGCAATCAGGCTCACACCATGCCTGGCAACCAACGCCCTCAGCGTTGCAAGAGAACCCTGAATATCATTGCGTGGCTGGAACGGGTAGATCGTTGCGGTATCAATCAGTTTCCCTGTCGCATCAACAACAGCCACCTTCACACCGGTCCGGATACCCGGATCAAGGCCCAGCGTTGTACGCGGCCCGGCAGGTGCAGCGAGCAACAAATCCTTCAGGTTACGGGCAAAAACCTTAATCGCTTCTTCTTCCGCCTTTTCACGCAGTTCTCCCATCAGGTCCAGTTCAACATGAAGGCCAATCTTCACCTTCCACGTCCAGCGGCACACATCAGAAAGCCATTTGTCAGCAGGACGGCCCTTGTTCACAATACCCGCTGCATCAGCAATCATCTGCTCAACTGGCTTCACAGCGGAAACATCATCCTCATCCACCTTCAGGTCCAGCGCCAGAATGCCCTCATTGCGACCACGCAACAGCGCCAGTGCGCGGTGGCTTGGAATATTCTTCCAGTTTTCAGAATAACCGAAGTAGTCAGAGAATTTCGCACCTTCCTGTTCTTTGCCAGCAACAACTTCTGCTTTCACGGCCCCCTGACGCGCCACGTAGTTGCGCAGCTTGCCAACCAGCTGAGCATTCTCAGAAAAGCGCTCCATGAGAATCTGACGCGCACCATCCAGCACAGCCCTGATGTCCGCAAACCCCTTCTGCGCATCAACAAAGCTTGCCGCCTCACTCTCCGGTGCCCTGTTCGGGTCACCCAGCAGCAAATCGGCCAATGGCTCAATGCCTGCCTCGCGAGCAACCTGCGCTTTGGTGCGGCGCTTTTTTTTGTAAGGGAGGTAGAGATCTTCCAAAGCAGCTTTGTTATCTGCACCAGCAATCTGTTTTGCCAGTTCATCGGTGAGCTTGCCCTGCTCTTCGATGGATTTCGCAATCGCTTTGCGGCGATCTTCCATCTCACGCATGTAAATCAGGCGCTCTTCCAACGTGCGCAACTGCGTATCGTCCAACCCGCCCGTCGCTTCTTTACGGTAACGCGCAATAAACGGAACCGTAGACCCTTCATCCAGCAACTGCACCGCAGAATTGACCTGCCCCGGCGCACAGCCAATCTCCCCGGCAATCCGCTGAGAAATACGTACCGCAATATCCGCAGAAAACTTACCCGCCTTTTTAGCTGGAGACGAAGTAGAAACAGAGGTCAGATCAGACATTAAATTCTCATAGGCTTATTAATATTGAATACCCACCCTAGGTCCCCAATGCGGGCAAAACTAGGTAAGAGAAGTGAATACACACAGGGAAAAATAACATCAAATCTGATATCTAAGCTGCGTAGAAACTATGCTCATCGCAAGACCAAAATTAATTGCTATCAACCTGCTTAAGTGGTCAGCTGTATTTGCAGGCGACCTGAAATCCTCTTAGTTATATTTTATCGTTCAATCATCTGTTTGAAAGATCGAACCATGCGCTGGATAGCGTTTTACAGTATGCAAAGGTAAGAAAATCAACGCCGTGCACGTGTTCTATAAACCAAATAAAGGTTATCGCGGTAAAGATGAAACAAGCGTAAGCTTTAAACTGTTTGGCGCAGGCTCTCCACAATCTATGGCGGAAATAGCTACAAGATCACCGTGAAGTACTCAGCAGAGGCGCTGCGACTTCTACTGCGTCCGCTCACCCCACAGCATAGTCGCCTTCCCGGTACCGCACAAAACAATCCCAACCCCGCAATCACCAGAAGCAACAAGTTGCGCAGCCGCTTCGCCATGTTTTGGATAGGGCGTACTTTCAGATGCTGTCGGCCCAATACCGACGGCTTCCCAACACTTCGCAGTGATATGAGCTGCAACAATCTGTCGAAGCTGAATACCTGCATGGTCACTTGAAAGAACGATGCGTTTGTTACTCGTCATGACCAAGATTTCCCGTTTCGCGTAGCATTTCGACGGCAATTGAGCCTTTGCTCTGACTGCCTGAATAAATAGCTACCGCACCACCGTAATCTTCTGCGCTGCGCGGGTCACTGCCGTATAAAGCCACCGCGTCTTGTGCTCGCGAAAAGCCCAGCTTTCGTCAAACAGGACCACATCATCCCACTGAGAGCCCTGGGATTTGTGCACGGTCAGGGCGTAACCGTAGTCGAACTCGTCGGCGCGGCGGCGGATGGCGTAAGGAAGTTGCTCGCTACCTTCCTCAAACATCGCTGGCAGCACCTTCACCTTGACGGCTTTCCTGGAGAAATCATCCTCTGAAATTACATCAAAGCGCAGCGTGTTACCCCGTGGCGGACGCAGACGGGAGACTTCCCAGAGCCCACCATTCAGCAGGCCTTTGGTCTTGTCATTGCGCAGGCATACCAGCTTGTCGCCAACGGACGGCATCTGGGTCGTGATACCCTTCAGGTCACGAATCCGACCATTATAAAGCCTGCGCGTCTTGTTGGTCCCCACCAGCACCTGATCAGAGGCAAGGATCCGCTCCTTGTCGATATCACGACGCGAAATTACTGAGCTGTCACCATACTGGCCAAAGTCCAGCTCTGCACCATCACGAATGTCCATGGACAAGCGCACAATCGGATTGTCTTTCGCCTGACGGTGAACCTCAGTGAGCATGATATCCGGCTCAGCCTCAGTGAAGTAACCACCGCCCCGTACGGGCGGCAGCTGTGCAGGGTCACCCAGAACCAACACTTTTTTGCCAAAGGAAAGAAGATCACGCCCAAGCTCTTCATCCACCATGGAGCACTCATCAATAATGATCAGGTCCACTTTCGCAGCAGGGCTGTCGCGATTGATCGCAAACTGTGGGCTTTCATCCTCATCATCCTCGTCCTTCTTTGTGCCTTTAGGACGATAAATCAACGAGTGGATGGTAGAGGCCTCCTCGCACCCCTTCTGGCGCAGCACATGTGCGGCCTTGCCGGTGAAGGCACCAAAGGCCACGTCTCCATCAAGTCCTTCAGCCAGATGGCGGGCCAGTGTCGTCTTTCCGGTACCGGCATACCCGAACAAGCGAAACACCTGCGGACCATGAGAACGGGACCAGCGCGCCACTTCAGTAAGTGCATCATCTTGTTGCGGAGACCAATCCATTCCAGACTACCTCTAATAACTCTCTCACACGAAACTGATTAATAGACGAAGCTGTCCTGAAACGCCCCTATTTTCTTAAAAAGGTCAACAAGACACTCCAAATTGAAATAGTAAAACTTACGTGGAGTTCAGACCCCGGCGCTAGGATTACATCAGCCAGTCATTTTCGGAGCAACCCCATGCCATTGTGGAAAACAAGTACAAGCGAAAGTCAGGACATTTACGCCACGGCTCGTGCGGTAGAAGGACTTGCCAAGGCGCACATTCCAGAATCCGGAATGAACCCGAAAGAAGCCTACAACCTTGTGCGTGAAGAGCTGTATCTGGACGGAAACGCACGGCAAAACCTCGCCACGTTCTGTACCACCTGGGTGGAAGATGAAGTCCACAGGCTCATGGCTGATTGCATCGACAAAAATATGATTGACAAGGATGAATATCCGCAAACAGCGAAGATTGAAGCCCGCTGCATCCACATTATCGCAAACCTGTGGAACTCACCGGAAGCGGAAGAAACAATAGGCTGCTCAACTACAGGCTCGTCGGAAGCTGCCATGCTGGGCGGTCTTGCCCTCAAATGGGCGTGGAGAGATCGCCGGAAGAAAGAAGGTAAACCCTGCGACAAACCCAATATGGTTTGCGGCCCGGTGCAGGTATGCTGGCACAAGTTTGCCAGATACCTTGACGTGGAGCTTCGCCAGATCCCCCTCAATGAAGGCTCGCTTCATATGAGGCCTGAACAGCTGAAGGATTACGTGGACGAAAACACAATCTGCGTTGTGCCAACCCTTGGCGTCACCTTCACCGGTGTCTACGAACCAGTAAGGGAGATCTGCGAGGAGCTGGACAAGATCCAATCCCAGACAGGCCTGGACATTCCGGTTCACGTAGACGCTGCGTCCGGCGGGTTCGTCGCTCCCTTCCTCCAACCAGAGCTGCTCTGGGATTTTCGCCTTGACCGCGTGAAGTCCATCAACGCATCCGGCCATAAATTCGGTCTGTCCCCCCTCGGCGTTGGCTGGGTAATCTGGCGCGATAAGAAAGAGCTGCCGTCTGATCTTGTGTTTAACGTCGACTATCTGGGCGGTAACATGCCCACCTTCGCGCTAAACTTCTCCCGGCCCGGTGGTCAGATCGTCATCCAGTATTACAACTTCATGAGGCTGGGCTGGGTAGGTTACAGAGACATTCAGTCAGCCTGCGCAGAGAACGCTCAGTATCTCGCCGAAAAGCTGGCGGAACTATCGGAACTCGACATCCTCTATGATGGCAACGGTGCCCTGCCCTGCGTGTGTTATCGTCTCAAACACCCGGAAAAAGCCCATTACTCACTCTACGATCTTTCAGAAAGAGTACGCATGAGCGGGTGGCAAATTGCCTCCTACCCTCTGCCGGCAGACATGCACGACACGGTCGTCCAACGTGCCATGATACGCCACGGCGTCTCTCACGACGCAATCGATCAACTATTTCTGGATATCCGTAAGGCTCTTAACTATCTGAATAAAAACAAAATAAAATGGTCCGAGGCGGGACCAAGCTTCTCTCACGGGTAGAGCATATCCCGCGAGAGACCGGGAATGAATATCAGGCCAGCTGTTCAAGCAGCTGAGCCAGATATTCAGGTTCATCAAGATGGTTCTCAACCATCAGCTCAAACTCTTTGTAGGTAGTCACGTATTGCACAGCTGCCATGAGCGTACGTACTTCGCTTTCGCGCGTTGCAAGCGGATGAGACGAATTTTTCAATCCTGCGAAGTAGGCATCAACAAACGCTTCACCGAGAGATTTGTCGATCTCGCACAGGAATGGATAAATACCAGCGACATCATAGATCGGCAGGTCCCAGCGGCACTCATCCCAGTCAAGCACGCCTGTCAACTCGCCAGTGCTCTCACTAATGAGAGTGTTTGGTGGCCCGAAATCGCCATGGATCAGGTGCTTCGTCTCATTCAGACTGTCAAGTTTATCCAGCGCTTCATCAAGGGTCCGCTCCACTTCGGCCCAATAGGCTTGGCTCAGATACCTGGAATCGATATTCCTGGAGGCAGCCATCTCAGAAAGCGCAGCCAGCAAGGCCTCCCCCGACTTCAGGGTCTCTTTGTTAACACCTGGACGTTCCTGCTCTGCAAACCGAAACGCATCTCGCTCTCCCCAAAGTTTGATGTGCAATTTTGCCAATGCCTGACCACTTTGACTACAGGTCTCAACCTTATCCAGAGGCGGCGTCTCGCCTTCGATCAACTCATAAACAGAGTAATAAGCGCCCTCAACTGCGGTCAAACGTTCCTGATTAACGCCATAAAGCGCCTTCGGAACCTCGTATCGGATCAAGTCATGCAGCAAATCCAGACATTTAAATTCTGAAAGGATTTGCGCTTCAGTTCTGTTCGGATTGTGACGGCGAAGAACGACAGGCTCCTCCCCATCTATTTCTCCTAACCAGGTTTCATTGGCATGGCCCTCTCCAAATGAGGACCACCTGGTATTTTCCGGCAAGGCAAAAGCTTCATCAAGGAGCTTGATTTCCTGCTTATTCATTTGCATCCCCCATTAAATTACCAAAATCTCCTAAAGCATAACGCGCATTACCATCACGGCCCATCACACGTTTCGCATTCAACATTGAATTGATGATAGCTTCCTCTGTAGCTTCTGTAGTCGCTCTAAACACCCTGTCAATTCGCCGCTCTTCGATTTGCTCCACCGAATGCGTGCATTTTCCGCACTTTGTGTCCACTGGATCCGCAGTTGTGAATGCTAAAGCTATATCTCCACTTCCATGACCAGGAAATGAACCAGTTCGTGCAAGTCCTACAGACTGATCATGAGCGGTAATCGCGGTCACACCAGTCTGACAATCACCATCAGTCAGGGTCACATGCCAGATATTGACACCGCCTACATCCCAAATTGTATTCCGCTGCCCTTTTGGCAAAGATCCAATAATGACTTTCTGAAACATTCCAACTTCTGGCATAAATCGTACTCCACTCAGATATTACCAGTCTCAGTTCACAGCAAAAAGCAAGTAACCCGCCACACGATTAACCAGTTGGCTTTATGGAATGCCTTCGAAAATATTGGTCATCCAATTTAAAGATTAAAACCTCCTCATATTACAGCCTAAAAGACCCGCCATATTTAAATCACCTGGATTTGCAATAAAACAAAGGAGATAAGTGTAAGCCGCTAATTGCAAAATTCCCTGAAATATAGGAAAATGGTCTACCAATCAGCAGCCACAAAGCTCGCAAGGTCAGGCTCTTTCCTGCATCATAACAACCACACCGCTTTCAGGGAACCGAACGGACTGGCCAAAAGTGACGCATGCTGCCTGATACACTTTGAACTATGAGGACAAAATGAGCGTAGAAATCATCAGCTTTGGGGAGCCATTGTTCGAGTTCAATCAAGTCAGGGAATTTAGCGGCCAAGGACCAGACTATCAGTCAGGCTTCGGGGGGGACGCATCCAACTTCGCATGTTGTGCAGCTCGCCAGGGTGCAAGCGTCGCCATTCTGACCCATCTGGGTGATGACGTTTTCGGCAACAAATTTATCGATCTATGGAAAAAGGAAGGCGTCAGAACGCACCTTGTTGAGAGCAGTCCGATTGCTCCCACTGGCATCTACTTCGTTTCCCACGACGATCAGGGTCACCACTTCAGCTTTGCGCGCAAAGGATCTGCTGCCTCGCAGATAACTCCAGACCAGCTGCCAGCAGATGCCATTCGCGAAGCCAGACTCTTCCATGTCACAGCCATCACGCAAGCCATTTCCACCAGCTCCTGCGACAGTGTTTTCAAAGGCATTGAGATAGCGGAAGAAGGCGGCACCCTCACCTCTTTTGATACAAACCTGCGCCTGAAACTCTGGGATCTGAACCGCGCCCGTGGCATCATTCATGAAACTGCCCGCCTCGTTGACTTCATCATGCCAAGCGTAGATGAGGCCGAAGTGTTGACCGGCCTCTCCGACCCGGACAAAATCTGCGACTTCTACCTCAATCTGGGATCAAAGAACGTCATCCTGAAGCTGGGAAAAGAAGGCGCAATGTACGCAACATCCTCTGAGAGAAAACGCGTAGCAGGCAATCCGGTAGAAGCCATTGATGCGACCGGTGCTGGTGACTGCTTCTCCGGCTCGTTCTTCACCAACGTGGTGGCAGGCGAGTCATTGGAAGACAGTCTCAGATACGCCAATGCAGCAGCAGCGCTCACAACGCAAGGCTATGGTGCAGTTGCTCCAATCCCGACACGCAATCAGGTCGTGGCCTTCATGCAAGCCCGCAGCATCTGACCTGTTGATTATGAGAGGCTCGCAAGGAACAGCGTGCGCCTTTTCTATTTGAACTGATCACCAAAAAAGCCGATGTGGTTTCGCATCTTACAGCGAGCGCCTTCAACATCACGCGCCCTGATCGCATCCAGAATGGCCTTATGCTCTTCAATGCCGTGGCGACGTGCAAACTCCGGTAGTAGCGGATAGAGTCCTTTGCTCATATTCATACCAACAAGGATTTGCGGCTTCATAACCTCGTAAACAGCCGCTGCATATTCATTCCTGGCAGCCTTCACCACAGCAGAGTGAAAACGCATATCACCATCAATGGTGCTGACAGAATCCAGTCCGTCACTGTAGATTTGCGCAAGCGCTTCATCCAGCTCCGTTATCTCCTCATCCGTCCAGCGCTCAGCAGCCAACGCCGCCATTTCGCCCTCAAAGGCCATACGGGTTTCCTGGCATTGAATGACATCCCCTATGCCGGAAATCGCAAACTTTCCGAGAGTAGGAGCATAAGGCGTTGAGGTAACGTGCTCCTTGATGACAAAGCTGCCAGAGCCACGCACAGTCTTGATGTATCCCTCTTTGCGCAGACGCCCCATCGCCCCGCGCACGACGGGGCGCGAGACACCATACCGCTGGCAAAGCGCGTTTTCAGTAGGAAGCTTAAGACCTTCCGGAAATTCTCCGGAGTCGACAGCATCTTTCATCTTGTCGTAAACCGCATTCGAGAGGTTCGCTGGACGGGCCACCACTCACACTCCGATTATTTTTGTTTTTAGCTGTTTGCAGCCTTGGAAGTTTATTAATTTACAGCAGCAGCCCCAAGCTAACAAGCTTGCCACGCTAAATCGGTTCCTTTAAGGCCTAGCACCTCATAATGAATGCAATTCCTATATAAATCAAATGGATATAGATATTTAAAGCTGTACCATAAGCTAACAACCGTGTACTGTTACCAAACTGCGACATCATGTAGTCTACTTATTTACAGCGCTCCATCTGATATATCTGAAAGGGCTTGTGGGGTCCCTCCAAAATTGGGGTGTTATTATGCGTCGGCTTCCTTTTAAGACTATTCAATGTGCTGCACCAGAATTCCGTGGCACGTTCGTTGTAACGGGCGTTCTCTATCAGATTTTCACTTTCGCATGAGATCAGCGAATTCCGGCGCGTTTCCTTGTAAGCGCCCGTGGGCAGACAGGGCTCTCCACTGGTGTATCTCTGTAAACCGAGGCATTTCTGACCAGGATGTTCAAATAATCTTCAGATGACTGCCCTATGACCAATGTTCTTCAACTAAGCCCTTATGCGCCCAATAAAATCAACTAGTAGTTGAATAAATACACTCCGCTTTCCCGTTATTGGGAACTTGAACAAGACGAAAATCTCAGAACCCGGACCTTACCAAACATCCAAATCGTAGCAACCAAGGGTGATGTAGGCCTCCCCAGTGAACTGATGGCGGAATTGCCAAGTCTTAAGTTCATCGTGGTGTATGGCGCGGGTTACGACAAAATTGACCTGGAACAGGCTCGTGACCGCAACATCATCATCACAACCACACCGGACGCCCTGACCGAAGCCGTGGCTGATCACGTCGTCGCCCTTGCCCTGGCCTCATCACGTCGAATTGCCGAAGGAGACCGCTTTATCCGCAATGGGGACTGGCTCAACGGCAAGCTGGGCATAGGCTACAGCCTGCGCGGCAAGACACTCGGCATCTTTGGGTACGGGGCATTGGCAGAAAAACCGCCAAAATATTGGGCGGTACATTTGGTATGCAGGTTTTGTACTGTGATCGAAACGCAGACCCGAAACAAGACAGGCAGTGCCGATCTTCTCCACTGGAACTGGCAAGCGAATCCGATGTACTTGTTATTGCCACATCTGGAAGTTCAGACACAGAAAACTGGGAGCAGCAGCATTGGATGTATTTCCGGATGAGCCCAATGTTCCCAATGAACTGATCACCTCACCCTACATAATCCTGACTCCACATCTCGCGAGTGCAACACTTGAAGCCAGAATGGAGATGGGGCGCCAGGTAATTGAAACTATTTCATCTCTGAGACAAGGAGGAAAGGTGCCTGACCAAATAAATTTTTGACCTTGCCCTGGATATAATAATAGTTAGGAAGCAAAAAATATGTCATAGCTCACATACACTCAATTCAGGTATTATTGTCGCCTGCAGATTCAGATCTGCTTGTAAATAAAGAAAATCCATGCATAAAAAAAAGGCCAGAGTTACTGTATACGAAATCGCGAAAGCAGCGGGCGTTTCAGTTGCGACTGTGTCGAATACAATAAACGACACAGGACGGATGACGGAAACAACCAAAGCTCGCGTGAAGAAAGCTATGCAGGAACTTGGCTTTGTAAGAGATTACAACGCCGCAAAGCTCCGGTCTGGCCGCTCACGTCTGGTCGGCGTCCTCCTGCCAGACATCTCCATTCCATTTTATGCTGAATTCTGCACTTCGCTGGAAGCTGCTCTCTCTGAGCACGGTTATCTGCCTGTCATGGCAAATGTCGGCGAAGACACCAGGCGCCAGCAAACCATGCTTGAAGAAGTCATCAGCCACGGCGTTGCAGGTATCGCTATCAGCCCGAGCGCAGGCACAAAGAAAACCGACTTCGAGATCGCCAACACGCGCAGGATCCCCGTTATCACCTTCTGCCGGGAGATCGAGGGATTGGCAATGGACTTCATCGGGTCCGACAATTATCAGGCCGCTCAACTGGCCACAAAACATCTGCTTGAACAAGGCCACCGAAAGTTTGGGATGATTGCAGGCCTGCAGGAAACTATGCCGGGCCGCGAACGCAAACGCGGCTTTTGCGACGCTTTAAAAGCAGCGGACATTCCGGAAGCTGACATCCATGTGGAAATATGTGGCTTTGACCGTGAGTGCGGACGCATAAAAGCGCGGCAACTCCTCTTAAATAACGCAGAATTCACCGCCCTGCTCTGCCACAATGACCTTGTCGCAGTCGGAGCTGCTGCCGAACTCGAAAAAGCTGGCCGCAAAACTGGTGAGGACCTTGCCATCGTAGGCTTCGACAATCTACCAGAAGGCGAGGCTTGGACGCCTGCATTGTCCTCGGTAGAAAGTTATCCGCGCACCATCGGCAAAGACGTCGCCAACCTTCTCATCAAGCGGCTTGATGGCGAGCCGACGCCAATCACCACAGAACGGGTAGAACCACATTTGCTGATACGCGGCTCTTCCATATTTGAAGTCTGAGACCCCTTATTCAGGACGCGGCTCGTCCCATAGATTTTCCCAAGTGTAAGGGCTGCCAGACAAGAAGTACTCATCACCAGGAATAAGGCGCTGGTTCCTGTCCAGATGCGCGATACGAGACATGTCGTGCTCATCAAGATTGCACTCAAGCGCTGCCAGATTTTGCGCAAGACGTTCAGGGTTACCTGACTTTGGTACAACGATAACACCATTCCGGATCGCCCATTTCAGCACTACCTGAGATGTTGTCGCACCATGCTTCCTGGCAATCTCTTCAATCACCGGGTGAGTAAGAATAACATCGTGCTTCTGCGCATCCGTCAGATCAGCTGGAACACCACGTCCGAGCGGAGCATATCCGGTCAGCGCAATGTTATTGTGCAGGCAATAAGAACGCAGATCATTTTGTTGCAGGAAGGGGTGTAACTCGACCTGATTAACAGCCGGAACAACCCGCGCCTTCATAACCAGGTCTTCCAGTTTTTTCGTACTGAAGTTGGAAACGCCAATTGTGTGCGCCAAACCATCATCAAAGCACTCTTCCAGCGCCCGCCATGTATCCATGAGAGGCACGTCCTCAAGCGAATAATAATCTTCTGATTTTGCAGGCTTATTCACGCCCTTCTTCAGCGCCACAGGCCAGTGCATGAGGTAAAGATCGAGATAATCCAGCTGAAGATCCGCCAAGCTTTTCTTCAGGGCGCTTCCTACGTCTTCAGGCTTGTGAAAACTATTCCATAGCTTGGAGGTGATGAAAAGTTCATTGCGCCTGATGCCCACTTCCTTCATGGCATCTGCAATCGCCTTTCCAATCTCCGCTTCATTGTCGTACCTCATCGCGCAATCGATATGACGATAACCGACCTTCAACGCTTCACGAAGTGCAGAATAGGTCTTACCCTCTCCAAATTTCACCGTACCAAGGCCCAGCATCGGCATCTGATAACCGGTGGAAAGTGTCTTTGATCGCATGATGCCTCTCTAAAATACTGCCACAGGTTTGCTTACAACATATTCAACACCAGATAAATACAGATGCATATCACGAGGTTTGGTTTCGTCCCGTTTGAGAACAGAAACCTCACGCTACATATTTGTTAAGCACTTCAAGAGCAGCCAGCTTGCGGGAGTGATCCCCCTCCAGCCATTGCCCGATGGCACCAAGAACGTTTTCCTGGGCAAAGCAACGCAAACACGTTGCAGCTTCGGGAATAAGAACACCGTTTTCCATCTGCGCAGCTTCAAAGATCTCATCCAGGCTGCTGATATGATGGCCCGCACTCACAAGCTTCAGAGCAGTCACACGCAGTCGGCGACGACGGCTCTTGAGGTAGCTACGCACATCAATGTCAGCATCAGGTTTTCCAGCCAATACTTTCAGTGCAGAAGCGGAAACAGCCTCGGTTTTGTCATTCAGCGCTGCCGTCACAACCTGCTCAGCTTCTGGATTTGAGGAGGTGCCAAGCAGCTCAACACGCATTGCACGCACAGCAACATCATTCTCCCGCGGCAAAGCAAGGATACGGATGATCGCATCCTCTGAAAGCTCAAGCCCGTTTTCAACCAGATGAACGAGGCTCTGACTTGCAGCGAACCGAACCTGCATCTGGCGATCAGACAAAGCAGACACCAGCGCATCAATCAGCTCAGGACGCCTCGCATCACCGCAAATGCGCAGAGCCAGCAGACGGATGTCCAGGGCAGGATCATCCGGACGACCCGGCACAACGCGCTTCTTCTCAATCAGCTCATTCGCCAACTCAAGGAAATGCATATCCTTTTTGCCTAGATCGACGTGCTCTTCAGCCAGCTTCTCAATCTCGTCTTCAGTGTTCAGGATCGCACCGAGTGTTGAACCTGGAAATGCAACAACATTGTCAGGCAGATCTTCCGCCCGCTCAATTGCACCTTCCGGCACTTCATAAGAAGCAACAGTATCAGCCCCACCTGTTACATTGGCCACGAGTTCTTCAGCGGAAAGCTCTTCACCCACTTCATTTTCGTCCGCAGCAACTTCAACCGGCGCCTGAGATTCAATCACATTACCTTCACGGTCAATCTGAATGCGAGGCTGCTTGCCGCCACCCTCGCCATAGCCGCCAGAACCGGATGGCTCTTTCTCTTTTGCGCAATCAGAAATATCCAGCTCATGCGCTTCTGGCATCAGCTTGCCGGAAACCGCCCAAACCAGCTGCACAGCTGCATGATCTGCAATGTCTCCCTCACCTTCAGCCAACCGAGCCATAGAATTCAGTGCAGCAAGGCGAATTTCCTGTACTGCGCTCGTCACCTGCTCCTGCAAAACAGCAAGCCCCTCAACACTCGGCTTTTCACCGTGAAGCACAATAAACGCCTTCAACACCGCCTCTTCCTGGCGATGGACAGCAATCTCGCTCAACAGAGCCGTCGCAGCCTGGCTCTCAACCCTTGCAAGCAAAGGCACAAGCGCTGCAACAAACGCATCGCTTGCACTGCGCAAAGAACGTTCAATCCGCTCAGTCAGTATATCCGGACTGGTGATTTCAGAAGCAGTAATCCGCTCCAGCGCCAGGATGCGCAGGGCCTCTTCCTCATCCTCGAAAGCGACTTTCTCAAGCTTTGAGTAGCAAATCCTGCCAGATGCTTTCAACGCCAGGCGTCGCATTTGTGGCTCACTGTCAGCCAGAAGCACCGCCAGATCAGCGTCTTCACCACGTGCCCTCAGCACTTCAGCAGCAGCAACACGCACGTCAGGATCAGCATCTGCGAACAGAACGCGCAGAACTTCGCCAGCCCGCTCATCTTTAGCAGAGGAAAGTGCACGAGCCGTGTGTTCGCGGACACGCGCAGAAGCATCCGTCGCCAGCCCTGCCAGTTCAAGCAACCCCGTAACACCCATCTCAGAAAGCGCCATAGTCACTTCCGGCCAGACTTCCTGACCAAACGGATCACAAGCAACTTCCAACAAAGCTGCCGAGGATGCTTCACACTTCAGCGTGCCAAGCGCCAGAATGGACTTCCGCTGCACATCCAGCCAGTCATCCCATTCAGCGCTGTAACCGTCCCATGCAACATCTTCTTCGCAACGGTCCTTGGCCAGCTTCGTCAGCCATTCTTCTGCGACTGTCCCGCCAACAATTGCAAGTCCGTCAATGGCAGAAAGTTTCACTTCCAGCACCGGATCGTTCTGCAAACTCCACAGCAGAACATCAGCATCCAGACCCTTGCCTGTACTGATAAGAGCTTCAACCGCATCGCTGCGAACGTCTTCATCTTTATCCCGCAGCGCTTCTGCAAGCGCGGCCTGAGCAGCCGAAGTGCCAAATTTTCCAAGAATTTGTGCAGACAAACACTTTTCACGCTCTTCACCGTTTGCAAGCAACTCACACAGGGTTTTCACGAGCTTTTCAGTAGCTTCGGTCTGCTCGATCGCAAAATCCTGATCTAAATGCCTGATGGAAACCGTCATGATTGGCTTTTCTCCTCAAGCGTATTCCCAAGTAGTGGACTCTGACTTTCGGGCAAGAATACGCAAAACAAAAACATAAAACAGGTTGAAAACAAGCTGATATAAGGCTCAGCCCTGCCGGAACGCTCATATTTGCAAGCCCCCTGGCACAGGCGGGAGAAGAGCTGGCGGGTTACCCCGTCAGCTCTTGATTTTCTATGCAATATCGCGACGTGCGAAGGACATAGACCGGAAACTATCCTTGTATGGGCTTGTGCCGATCTTCTTGATGCGACCCACACCCATCTTGTAATTGTAGTTTCCGCTGATCCAGTCCACCACGCGGCCAGAGAGCGCATTCGCTGGCTGTGCAGTGTGCAGGAAGTCCATGTAAAGCATGCCCTTCTTCAGCGCCGGGGTAACAACAGCTACCGCAGTGACCGCTGCTTCAGTCAGCTCGATATGGCCTTGATCCATCAGTTTGGTAAAGGTGAAATCATCGCCTTCAATGCCCACTGTGGTGTCTGTCTGAACCGGAATACGGTCAGAGAAGAGCATCACATAATCACCGCTCTCAATACCACGCTCCCTGGCATCATCCGGGTGGATTTCAACCCAGTTTTCGGGCCAGCGCTGCACGATATAGGGACGCCGGCGATCATCATAGCCAGACTGCCAACGCTCGTTGATACGACCGGAAGTCACCCAAAGCTCATCCTCCTTCGGCTTCATCCATGCCCAGTAATCGGAGAACAGGCTCCATGGGCTCTTCTGGATGTTACACTTACCAGTCTGAGTGTTGAAGTGAGTGAGCTTCTTGTTGTAGCGGTTGGAACCGGCTGGACCAGTCGCTGACAATTCAAGGGTCGTGTCATGCAAGCGCCGGGTACCCTGAAGGGTTCCGTCTTCAAGCATAACAACCGGGCCCTGAATACCGTCAGTACCGAACTCCGCAAACTTCTCGTGAAGAGTCTTGCCTTCCTTCTGTGCAGCAACCTTCAACATAAAGAAGTCTTTGCGGCTGCCACGAGAGAAGCGGGCTGCTTCTTCGAGCACTTCATTGGAATTTTTCCAATCGTACCCTTTGAAGCCCATTTTCTTCGCTAGGTTCGCGACAATCCACCAGTCAGGTTTCGCTTCACCCGGTGCATCGTAGAATTTTGGATACAGACGCAGACGACGCTCACCGTTTGCACGGGTGAAGGTATCTTCGCCCCAACCCGCAGCTGGGAAGACGATATCTGCGAAACGTGAACCAATCGGATCGACAAGGTAGATGTCCTGGTTCACCACAACCATGCCACCGCTATCAACACGTTTCTTCAAAGTGTCGATGATGCTCTGCCTGGAGTAAGAACGCACCTGATTTGGGTTCTGAACAGTCAGCTCCTCAAACTTTGCAGCAAGTGACTGGGAACCACACATGGACTGAATCCACGTGGTGCCAATCACATGAGCAAAGCGGGTGTGACCACTCATCAGATACCTGTCGGTATCCATAGCACGGCGGCGACGGCCGGGCAACTTCTCAGGAGACTTGTTGCGCGGGTATGATCCCCCCCTCAAGCCACCACGCTGGTGGCCACCCGCGCGGCCAATGACCTGACCCGGACGACCGCCACAACCCGTGATAATACCAAGAGACGAAATCGCATTGGTGTTACCGGTGTTGTTGGACCAGTAGAAGCCTTTTTCGATCATGATAGACGTCTTAGGACGGGATCCATCATCACGAGGTTTAGCCATCCATTCAGCAGCCTTGTAGATTTTCTCTACATCAATCTGAGCGGTTTCAGCAGCGACTGCTGGTTCAAACTCATCCTGAGCCATCAGCCACTTAACAAAGTCATCGTAGCCTTTGGTCTGGAATTTACCCCAGGTCGTACGCCATTGCCATGGAGTGTTACGGGTACCCTGACCGAAGCCTGAGGAGCTCTCCCACTTGTTGTTGACCCAGTCACGGATCCATTCGGCGTCCTGCCAGCCGTTTTCAATGATCACACGAGCAATCGCGTTTACAACAAGAAGGTCAGTACCTGGCTGGATGTCAAGCCACAGCCCGCCATTCTTTTCCGCATAAGCCACACCAGCAGTACGGCGCGGGATCATGAAGATAGTTTTCTGACCGTTCTGGATGGCAGGCATGATCCAGTCAGTGAACAAAATGGTCTTGGACTCGTATGGATCGGTACCGCAGATCATCAGCGTTTCAGCATCTTTCCAGTCCTGATAGGACGGACCGAAGTTGTCGAAACCGGCATCACGGAAGCCCGGAGTGGACGTTACATCAGATGGAGTGTCGTGGAATGTGAAGTTTGCAGTGTTGACAGAGCGCAGAGCATACTTGGAAATCGCGTAGGTATTTTCCATGTAGCCGTAGGAGAATGTTTTCACGCAAAACGCGTTCTCGCCGTGCTTCCTGATAGTGTACTTACCAATTTCGGCAGCAATTTCCAGAGCCAGATCCCAGGTGACCGGCATCAAAGTACCGAACATGCGGATCATAGGTGATTTCAGACGATCACGGGTTGGGGTCTGAGGGTTGTAAACCTTCTTCGCCAGGGCACCACCACGGATGGAAGAGTTACCATTGATGTTTACATGCTTGGTATCTTTATCCGGAATGATGATCACATGGTGAGGTTCGCCCTCGTGCAGCACAACGTTGTACTGGTTAGGAGCAACCCATGGGCCCAGCGGATCAACCGGGAAGTCGACGCCAAAGGCGTTTTCGGCAGCTTTTTCACCACCTGTTTTTCCAGCCTTAACAGGCCAGCGATAGATCTTATAACCACACGCTACGATGCAATAATCACAAGCAGTGGAAAGAACATCAGCATCTACCGGAGGCAGCGGAATGTTTGTTCCAGGAATGTAGTAGGGAGTTGACATGATTTACTCCTCACCCTTTGAGATTGTCGTAGCGGCCATAGATCAGCCCGAACATACCAACAGCGTAAACATCGTCGCCGTCCAGCTCGAGAAGAACCTGAGGCAAACTCTGGTAAGCCTGACCGGAGATGAAGATACCGTGACGGGTCAGGTCAAAGGTGGTCAGATGCAATGGGCATGGGCCCAGCGCCTTATCACCTTTCTGATAGGTACCCTGCAGCGGACCACCTTGGTGAGTACAGGTATAGTTGAACGCCACAATGTCCTTGTCAGAGCCAATACCGCCACCAGCTTCCTTGCCCAGCTTCACAATCATGGACTCGCAATATGCGCCGTCGTCCGGATAGTTGAAGTCGAGCGGCTCATCTTCCTTCAGCTCAGAGAGCTTACAAATAAACTTGCGCTCATAAGTGGAGACCATCGCCGGTACCTTCGCAGCGGAAGGACCTGACTTGAGAGCTACCATAACGGTGAAGGTAGAAATACCGGAAGTCAGCAGGAACTGACGTCGTGTCATCACACAGCGCTTACCAGTTTTTGCAATTTCCTCGGGGCCATTAACGACCTCAATCATCTCAGGAGAGACGGACTTAGGTTGATGTGTCATCTCCATCTCCTCTTAATTCGTTACAGCCGGAAGCGGTTCATACTCAGGAAGATCAGGTGTTTCCATCAGGAGGCGCTCGCCAGTGAAGCTTTCTACGAAGGCCACCAGATCAGCTTTCTCTTTGTCAGTCAGACCGAGAGGCTTGATCAGGTCGGTTTTCGTTGCAGCCCAGTCGTTAGTGCCACCACCCTGGTTGTAGAACTCAACTACGTCTTCCAGAGTTTCCAGCATGCCGTTGTGCATGTAAGGAGCGGTGTACCTGGTGTAACGCAAAGAAGGCACACGGAACTTGCCGAGATCAGCATTTTGCTTGGTCACGAAGTAAAGGCCCGGATCATCCTTCCACTTGCGGTATTTCTCTTCAGTAGAGCCTTTTGCATAAAGCTCGAAGCGGAAGGTGATTTGCGCAAGCTCATCGTCTTCCCATCCGTCATAAGATGGAACACCGAGGTTGTAGTACTTCTGGTTGGAGATCAGAGCACCATCGTGACAGGTGGAACACCCAGCCTTACCGGTGAACAGTTCCATACCGCGCTTTTGCTGATCACTCAGAGCATCATCATCGCCGAGCATGTACAGATCAAACGGAGTATCACGCTGAACGATGGTACGCTGAAATGCAGCAATCGCCATATAAGCATCACGCATCAGAGGGTACTCAGTACCGAACACGTCATTGAAGCGCTCACGATACTCAGGAATGAATGCAAGGCGTGCTTCCATCATGTCGTCTTCACCGTTACCGGCAACGCCACCACGGGCAGCTGTACGAGCTTCATCTTCCAAAGATTTGGAAACGCCTGTCCAGAACAGGTTACCGTAATACGCGCTGTTCACGATTGTTGGCGAGTTACGCCAGTGAACTGTACCCGGATAGCCTAGAGAAACCTTGTCCGGGAAATCCCAGCCAAGTTCTGGAAGGTGACACGCCGAACAAGGCATTGCACCGTTACCGGACAGACGCGGATCGAAGAACAGGAGCTTACCCAGCTCAACCTTTTCAGGTGTCATTGAGTTATCTGGCGGAGAAGGAGGCTCACCCAAAGGAGCCAGTTCTGCCGGGCGGTTTTCAGCCGCTTGAACACCAGCCGCAACTGCAACAATGGAAACACCAGCAAGTGCAATCACACTAATGTTTTTTTTGAATGTTGTCATTTTAACAGCCCCCTAGTTCTTCTTATCTTTCCAGTCTTCGATCAACTCATAAGAGTAGTCGTCGGCTGACCAAACATATTCAGGAGTATCGAAGCTGTCGCCAGATAGGCTCTTCAGGAACGCAACCAGTTCGGTCTTTTCGCTGTTCTTAAGATTGAGAGGCTTCAGACGTGAGTCTTTGTTGACATCATCACCGCCACCCTGGTTGTAGAACTCTACAACGTCTTCAAGGGTCGCCAGCATACCGTTGTGCATGTAAGGCGCGGTATATGTCAGCTCACGAAGAGTCGGGGTCAGGAAGGAACGCTTGTTCTCTTCTTTGTGATCCCGGATGAACGCACCCTGATCTTCACGCAGGTTCATGTAGTTGTTCACGCCCATGAACTTAGCGTAAGTCACATAGGTGATGTGACGCAGTGGATCAGACCAGATATCAGGATTGTCCGGAACACCGATATTGTGTGGCTGATCATCTGTGAAGCGGTTGCCGGAGTGGCAGGACGAACATCCTGCTTTTCCCATGAAGAGTTCATAACCGCGTCTCTCTGCAACGGTCAGCTCACTACGGTCAAACGCAGAACCTTGAGACCTAATGGATTTAAGGAATGCTTCTAAAGCACCGCGAGCACCACCGTTAGATGGTTCTCCCTTACCCGCAGCTCTGAACATTTCAACGTAAACAGGATCTTGCTTCATGCGCTCCTGCATGACGCGCATATCCATGTTCATGATGTAGGTCTCTGTGATCATACCACGAGAAACATCATTCAGGTTCGTACCCAAACGGCCATCATGCATCCAGGCTGCCCGGTGTCCGACGTTCGCCAATGTTGGCGTGTTACGGAAACCTTCTGTACCTGTATATGCGGTAGAAAGCTTTTCGCCGTCTGTGAACGCCTTAGCCGGATCATGACATGTTGAACAGCTAAGGTTGGTGTCACCAGACAAACGACTATCATAGAATAAGCGTTTTCCCAGTTCTACAAGAGCAGGTTTCTGCTCTATCTTTGCAACAGGCCCTAATTCTGTTGCAAATGCCGTAGTGTTTGTCATCAAAGCAATCGACATACTTACGAGAAGGCGCATTGTTACCCCCAGTTTGGCTGGGATGATACTAACAAGATTCGTTGTCAGGCAGCATCGATCCTCGAATACACATTATTTCTACATGGGATTGAACTCCCTTCATTGATTGCAATCAGAAGTCGGGTGTATGAGTTCGGCGCCTGATTTTTTCACCTTCATCCGGCAACAAAATGTTGAATAAAAGTAATGCCTGGAATAAAGATTTGTATCAATGTCCTTTATTACAGGGGACTTTACGCCTAATTACGTAGTAAGCGGGGAGCTTAACGCATGTCGGGGATACCCCCTCCAAAGATAGTGTCATCACCTGACCATCTTTCCTTCGAGTGTGTTCATAAAACCTGCGGTTTCAGGGGCGAAGAATGCCTCTGTCGCCCAATGCATCTTCATTTCGAAAAAGCAGAATTACGTGCAGCCAGAACCGTCGAATTAAACGAGGGTGACCAACTGACACAGGTTGACTTTCCCGAACCCGTGGTATTTGCAGTTCTCAATGGTGTGATCGCTGTTGAGAACCACTTAAGTGACGGACGTCGTTCTCTGCTCACACTTCGCTTTCCTGGCGAATATCTGGACATGAACCGTGCCGACCGTCACGCTTCTGGTGAAGTTGTCGCTCTTGCACCAACCTCCGTGAAGCTGCTTCCACGCAATATCTTTGAAGAGTTGCTGCTACTGGATTCCAACCTGCGCCACATTTACTGGCGTCGCGCGACAGATATAATGCATCAACAGTTCGACCACTCCTCTGATCTGGGCAAAAAAACCCCAACAGAGCGCATGGCCTCCTTTATTTTTGAGTTGCGCAACCGAATGAGCATCCCACGCTTCGTGGAGGAGTTCGCTCTTCCAATCTCCAGGCAGTCCATTGCCGACTACCTTGGCCTGCGCGCTGAGACTGTTAGCCGTGTACTTAAAAGCTTAGAGAAGGAAGGTGCTGTAAAATTCATCGGCAAGCACAAGATTACTGTTCTGGACTTCAAAGGCCTGCGCAAGATCGCAAATGGCGCACGTCCCCGCCTGTCAAACCATCGCTGATCTGGTACCCATGAAACAGATCAGCAATCGTAAGGGTTCTGTCGCAAACTTTTTTGGATCTTGTGCGACATGCGGCTGATTGTCTACAACACAAGGCTCTGCAACCATGCATTAAGGATTTCTGCTGTGATCAGTTTCAAAGGAACCCACTACCCCAAAGACGCGATCCTG
>CANNAV010000052.1 GCA_947502585.1 uncultured Pseudovibrio sp. | reverse complement strand
ACCATCCTCCATAAAACTCAAGAGGAAAATACCCTATGAAAAACAATAAAGTAAGGCGGTCTTAAGCGGGCGCTTACAAATCACCAGGTCGCAGACTGGCTTTACCTTCCCAAATCGGAAACTCAGGTTTTCTCAGTGATCCCATCTGGAAATATCTGGATTAATATGCTGTTACTCACTTGAAGATATTCAGTAAATATCCTTAGATGTGACCTGCTGAATGTTCCTGAACAGGAGAGGTCGATGAGCCGTGTTGCCTACGTAAACGGACAATATGTGCCACATTCTCATGCAGCCGTGCATGTGGAGGATCGGGGCTACCAGTTTTCTGATGGCGTTTATGAGGTATGTGAGGTCTGGAGAAGCCAGATTGTTGATATGAGTGCACATCTGGATCGGCTGGATCGGTCGCTGAATGAGTTACAGATTGCCGCTCCTATGACACGAGCGGCACTGACGCGGGTAATGAAGGAAGTGATTTCGCTCAACCGGTTGAAAAACGGATTGATCTACATGCAGGTTACGCGCGGTGTGGCTTCGCGCGACCATTATTTCCCACCAGCTGGTACTCTGCCCTCTATCGTTATGACTGCTAAGTCCGTACCGACACACAAAATGGACCAGGTTGCGGCCAAGGGTATTGGTGTTATTACAGTAGAAGAGAATCGTTGGGATCGGGTCGATATTAAGACTATTGGTCTTTTGCCCAATGTGCTTGCTAAACAAAAGGCTAAGGAGTCTGGTGCCGGCGAGGCATGGTTTGTGGATAAAAAAGGCCTGATAACTGAAGGCGGTTCAACCAATGCCTGGATAATTCTAAAGAACGGCACCTTGGTGACGCGACCTGCTGCGCATGGAATCTTAAAAGGAATTACCAGAGCAGGCGTTCTGAAACTGGCGGAAAAGAAAGGAATTTCCGTAGAAGAACGTGGTTTCTCTCTGGAAGAGGCAAAAAGTGCGCAGGAGGCATTTTTAACAAGTGCATCAGGGCTTGTAATGCCTGTTGTGAGAATAAACGAAACAATTTTAGGTGAAGGCAAGCCAGGCCCGATCGTTCAGGACTTAAGAAAATCATTCCATGAAGCGTCAGAGTTGATTAAACTGGGGCGCGCCGGAGGTTAAATGCCTCCGGCGTTTGCGAAGGGACTTAGGAAAGACGGCGCACCTTGGTGTTGGGGCATTTCTCTTGTGAGTGCCACTTGGCCGTTTCGAGGATGGGAACAGTAAATGGTGGATGCCGCGGCCGTGTCCACTGAGAACAGGAAAAAAATAGTTATGGCTGACCGCGCTCAAAATCTTCAAGATACATTTTTAAATCATGTCAGGAAGCAGAAGACTCCACTGACAATTTTTTTGATCAATGGTGTAAAACTGCAAGGCGTAGTAACCTGGTTCGATAATTTCTGCGTATTATTGCGTCGTGACGGGCACTCCCAGCTCGTTTACAAGCACGCTATATCAACAATCATGCCAAATAGCCCTATACAGCTGTTCGAACCAGCTGAAGAAGAAGGCGAAAAAGCAGGAGGCTGATGAAGCCCCAGTCAAAAAAAGAGGTCGGTCTGAACCGCAAGCAACGCGATGCGAATGTTGAGGCCGGCGAAGACGGAGTGACCCGGGGAACCCGGTCACTCGTCATCGTACCAATTATTCAAAGCAAAGTTGTGGCAAGAGGGAAAGGTGCCCCTGAGCGTCCGTTGGGCGCCGAGCGTAGTCCGCAGGCCAGACTGGAGGAAGCTGTTGGACTTGCAGCTGCAATCGAGCTGGAGATTGTCTCTTCAAGTCTGGTCAGACTGGCAAATGTAAAACCGGGAAGTCTGTTCGGCTCAGGCAAGGTGAAAGAAATCCGCCTGCTGATTGATGTCGACGAGATTGAGCTGGTTGTTGTTGATCATCCGCTTACCCCAATCCAGCAGAGAAATCTGGAACGGGACTGGAACGTCAAGGTTATTGACCGGACGGGTCTTATTCTGGAAATTTTTGGGGAACGTGCGCAGACCAGGGAAGGTCGCCTTCAGGTCGAGCTTGCTCACCTGTCCTGGCAAAAGTCCCGACTGGTGCGGTCCTGGACACACCTCGAACGTCAACGCGGTGGTTTGGGTTTTGTTGGTGGCCCAGGTGAGACCCAGATTGAGGCCGACAGGCGTATTATTCAGGATCGTATCACGCTTTTGAAAGGTCACCTGGAGCAGGTTCAGCGAACCCGTAAGCTTCACCGTAAAGCGCGCAAAAAAGTGCCGCATCCGGTTATTGCCTTTGTGGGCTATACCAATGCAGGCAAATCCACGTTGTTTAACCGGATGACCAATGCGGACGTGTTTGCCAGGGACTTGCTGTTTGCGACGCTGGATCCGACCCTGCGCCGTCTGAAGCTGCCGCATGGCCGTGAGGTCATTTTATCTGACACGGTGGGTTTTATTTCCGAGTTGCCGCACAATCTGGTCGCCGCTTTCCGAGCAACGCTGGAAGAGGTTATTCAGGCTGATATTGTGCTGCACGTGCGCGATATTGCGCATGAAGACACTAGGGCGCAATCTCAGGATGTGAATGAAACACTTGAGATGCTTGGTCTTAAAGTATCTGAGAGTGATCGTGTCATCGAGGTCTGCAACAAGATCGACATGCTGGACGAGGTACATCGTGCCAGGTTGCTGGAGAGTAACCCGGTTGATGAGGGGCCGATTGCGGTTTCTGCCATAAGTGGTGAAGGGATCCTGGATCTGATTGCCCGTATCGAAATGCGCCTGGCCGGGCAGCTGGAAACCGTTACGATGGTTCTTCCGCACTGCGACGGGCAGGGACATGCGTGGCTCTATCAGAACTGCGAGATCCTCTCGCGTGATGATACAGAGGACGGCATCCGTTTGTCTGTTCGCGTGCCCGATGCTCACCGCTCCCGCGTCCGCGAGCGTTTCGCAAAGTACTTCGTGACCGGTCTTGAGTTGGCTGAAGAGCCGACCTCGGAAGACGGTGAGGAGGAGGAGGATGACGGTGGTTATTCACCGATCTGATTGGCTCTGAGAAACGAATGAATACAAATAAGCCCTGCTCAGATGAGTGGGGCTTATTTGTATTCATTCGTTTCTGCTGCCTTCTAAAAGTATATGCGCAATCTTCAGCTTGCCGGATCAAACTTTTTCGCAGTTTGCCAGTGGGCTTCCATCTCATTGAGGGAGAGGTCTTTCAGCGGGCGTTGCTCGGCCGTAGCTGCGTCTTCTATGTGGGCGAAGCGGCGGCGGAACTTGGCGTTGGTGCGTTTGAGGGCAGCTTCGGGCTGAACTTCCAGGTGGCGGGCAAGGTTGGTGATTGCGAACAGGACGTCGCCGAGTTCATCTTCGATTTTTCTGCGGTCAGGCGTGTCGGCTGTAACTTCTACGGTGAGCTCTTCGAGTTCCTCTTTGACCTTATCGAGGACAGGCCCTGCTGCCCCCCAGTCAAAGCCAGCTTTTGAAGCGCGGTGCTGGAGTTTTCCGGCTTCCGTCAAGGCCGGGAATGCGGATGGTACTTCATCCAGAAAACGTGGCAGCTGATCGGTGTGACCCTTCTCAGCGCGTTGCTGCCTGCGCTCTTGCTTCTCTTCTTCCTTGATGCGGTCCCATGTGCCTTTCGGGAAGCCGGCAGCTTTTTGCTCAGTATCACCGAACACATGCGGGTGGCGGCGGATCATCTTTCTGGTGATGGCCTCAACCACGTCTCCAAAGGCGAAGGCGTCTTCTTCTTCGGCCATACGGGCGTGGTAGACGACCTGAAGGAGCAGATCCCCCAGTTCCTCTTTCAGATCTCTCAGGTCTTCACGCGCGATTGCATCTGCAACTTCATAAGCCTCTTCGATGGTGTAGGGCGAGATGGTCTTGAAGTTCTGCTTCAGATCCCACGGGCAACCGGTCTCGGGTGTTCTGAGGGCCTTCATGATTTCTATGAGGCGGGAAATGTCGCGGGAAGGTCGCATGGGAGTCCTGCTGCGTGAGAGCTCTGTAATTCGGCCGACACACTACCAGTCTCGTGGTTATATGGCGAGAGGCTTTGTCATGTTTGCCGGGATATGTAGTGATATGCTGCTCAGGAACTGGTCGAAGTTGGTGAGATTCATCTTTAGAAAGTATATGTAATTTATTTATTACGCTACGGTATATGAAAAAAGAGGCACCGGCGCGCCTCTTTGTAATACACTTTGAGGCAGGAACTTAATCCAGATTCTTAAGGACGTCGCGCAGTGTGCTAATCAGTACATCGATCTCGCTTTCAGAGATGATGAGTGGTGGGGACATCGCGATTGTATCGCCCGTGGTGCGGACGAGAATGTTCTTCTCATATGCTTTCAGGAAGGCGGTGAATGCTCGTTTGGTCGGCTCGCCTGCAATCGGCTCCAGCTCGATCGCACCAATCAGGCCGATGTTACGGATGTCGATAACATTTGGACAATCGCGCAGGGAGTGCAATGCTTCCTGCCAGTACTGTGCCACCCTGGCGCCGCGTGTGAGCAATTCCTCTTCAGCATACACATCAAGGGTTGCGAGGGCTGCTGCACAGGCAAGTGGATGGGCTGAGTAAGTGTAGCCGTGGAACAGCTCGATCAGATGCTCAGGGCCGGTCATGAATGCATCATAGACCCTGGAACTGGCAAACACTGCACCCATTGGCACAACGCCACTGGTGAGGCCTTTTGCTGTGGTGACGAGGTCTGGGATAACATCGAAGTAGTCTACACCGAACGGGGTGCCCAGACGACCAAAGCCGGTGATGACTTCGTCGAAGATCAACAGGATGCCGTGCTCATCGCAGATGTCGCGCAGGCGCTTCAGATAGCCCTCCGGTGGCAGGATCACGCCTGCGGAACCCGCGACCGGTTCTACGATCACAGCTGCGATGGTGGACGGGTCGTGGAGCTGGACGAGGCGCATGAGGTCTTCAGCGTACTCAATGCCGTTTTTCGGCACACCCTTGCTGAACTCATTGCCCGCAATACCGTGGGTGTGACGTATATGATCAACACCAGCGAGCATCGCACCGAACTGTTTGCGGTTGGCAACCATACCGCCGACGGAGATGCCGCCGAAGTTGACCCCATGATAGCCGCGCTCACGCCCAATCAGGCGGGTGCGTGAACCTTCTCCCTTGGCCTTGTGGTAGGCCAGTGCCATCTTGAGGGCGGTTTCAACACTCTCCGAGCCGGAGTTGGTGTAGAACACATGGTTCAACGGGTCTGGTATGAGGGCTGCAAGACGGGCTGCGAGCTCGAAGGACTTCGGGTGCGCCATCTGGAAAGCCGGAACGTAGTCCAGCTCTGCGACCTGCTTTTGTACAGCTTCGACGATCTTCTGGCGTCCATGGCCAGCATTACAGCACCACAAGCCTGCTGTGCCGTCCAGAATCCGGCGGCCATCGGCGGCGGTGTAATGCATGTCCTTAGCCTTCACAAGAAGGCGTGGATCTTTCTTGAACTGCCTGTTTGCCGTGAATGGCATCCAGAAGGCATCCAGGTTGTTTGTGGTCAGGCCGTTGATCTCCCGGATCTCGTCCTGCGCCATTGTGTTAGCCTCTGTCATTTCCCCTCCAGTAACGCTAAAGACGAATTTTCCTGCTCAGATGAGTGCCGTAATTGTTTCATCCTCTGTCAGGATATGGAATTGAGACTAGGTAGAAGACCCGACTAATTCAAGCGATATCAGTCATATACGCGTATTATACCTTCGTTTGCACCTGCCGCGGAGCGTGGTTTTGTTGCGTAACATTTTGCAAATCCGAAGGTCTGGTATTATAGCGTACATTGTTGCTTTGCTGGTTTTTTGATCAAAGAGTAAAATTTCTTATTTCAATCAATGCTATGCATGTGGGGTGTCAGGGCGGGAGCGATGAGTGAACGCAAAAAAATAAAGGTGAACGAGCGCTACTCAATTGAGGAGCGGGACATCAGAGAAGACTTTATCAGAGCGTCCGGTCCGGGCGGTCAAAACGTGAATAAAGTGTCTTCTTCTGTGCAGTTGCGATTTAATCTGGATGGAAATGCGACTCTCCCCAATGACTTAAAGATCCGTTTGCGTAAGATTGCAGGCTCACGTCTGACGCTGAAGGGAGAGGTCGTTTTGACGGCTGATCGCTTCCGCACGCAGGAGCGCAACAGGGAAGATGCTCTGGAGCGATTGCTGGAACTTATTCGCAAGGCAGCGTATGTGCCTAAGACGCGCAAAGCAACCCGACCAACACTTGCCTCCAGGCGTCGCCGCATAGAAGGAAAAAAACAGCGTGGCAGTATTAAAAAGCTGCGCAGCTCTAAAAGCTACGATTAATGCCTGATGATCTGGTCTGGGTTCAGGATCAGTCTTCTTTTTCCAAAATACGCAGGGCGGCATCAATGGCCAGTGTATAGCCGTGGGTGCCCAGACCGCAGATCATACCTTTTGCGACCCTGGAGATGTAAGAGGTGTGGCGGAATTCTTCTCGCTGATGGATGTTTGAGAGGTGGAGTTCGACCACAGGGCGCTCCACGGCGGCGATTGCGTCCATGATTGCAATTGACGTGTGCGTGTAGGCGCCTGCATTGAGCACAATTGCGGCCCGCGTCTGACGGGTCTCGTGGATCCAGTCTATCAGCTCGCCTTCATGGTTGGATTGCTTGCACTGTATGTCTACGCCAAGCTGTTTTGCGTGGGCGCAGCACTGATCTTCAATCTCTGCAAGCGTTGTGGAGCCATAAACTTCTGGCTGGCGCATTCCAAGCAAGTTCAGGTTCGGTCCGTTGAGGACGAGGATCTTCTTCATGAAAACTCTCTGAAGTCGTGCGGTGATCAAGTCTCACCTTAATGGCTTGAAAGCAGTTGAGACGCAAGGTCTTTGCTGTCGAGGCCAAGGGTCGACTTCAGTTCTTCCTTAAGGATCTGGACAGCCATGTCCGGTGTCAGGTCTGTGTTGGGCAGGTTGGAGACGTCGTAAAGATTGAAAGCCAGTGACATGAGTTTCCAGGCAATAAGTTCAGCGGGCAGGGTGAGAGTGTACTCGCCAGTATTGACGCCTTCCTTGAGGTTATTGCAGATCCATTCGTGGCTTTTATTGGTGACTTCAGCGTAGACATGTGCAAACTCCGGGTCTCTGCTGGCTTCATCTGCCGCACTGATCCAAATGCTGGTCTCTGCTTTTTCCTGAGGTGTGGCATTGAAACTGATGAGATGGAGCAGAGCTTGTGTCGGGGGAAGGTCTCTGGAGAACAGGATGCAGTTGTTGTCGTGCTTTTGTGAGAGGTAGCGCAGGGCCTCACATTTTAAATCTGTGAGTGATTTAAAATGGTGATGAAGTATGCCAGTTGCGGCTCCAAGCTGTCTGGCCACCGCCCGGGTGGTGATGCCGGCAAATCCTTTTTCCTTCACCACTTCCAGTGTTGCCAGAATGATTGCTTTGCGGCGTTCTTCCTTCACCAGATAGGCCATGTAACGTTCCGTGTTATCCATTAAATTGGTCAATCTTGACATAGCATAAAATTGAGCGTATGTCCAAGTTGATCAGTTGTTCAATTTAAATTTCTTCTAAATTCTGATGTGAAATGCGGGAGAATACTCTCGAGGGCAGAGGTGACAGTATGTCAGTGGCAATGGCAAACGAGCAGATGACCAAGGGGCAACCGGCGAAAGAGTTTTTCCGGTTTGCGGTTCCGGCTGTGCTTGGCATGATTTCCATTGCTTCTGCCAGTATTGTTGATGGCATCTTTGTCGGAAATTTTGTTGGCGCGACGGCTTTGGCGGCGATGAGCCTGATTACACCTATGTTTGCGCTTTACTTTGGTGTGGTGGTGATGCTGACCGTTGGCGCTGTTGTAATCGCAGGCAAGTACATCGGTGAGAAGCGGGAAAGAGATGCTTCTAACATCTTCATGAAGGCACTGGTCAGCGTCATGGCGTTTTCGGTGGTCTTTGCGGTTGTGCTGCTTACCTTCACGCCGACAGCAGCGTGGATGCTTGGTGCAAATGCGGAAACCTCTGAGATGGTGGAGACGTATATCTTCACCGTTGCGTGGTTCCTTCCCGGTCTGAGCCTTGCGATTGTGTTATCGCATTTCGTTCGCGTTGACGGTCGCCCCAACTTTTCCCTTGCCGGGATGGTGATGATCACCGTGGTTAACATTGTGCTGGATGGCTGGATGATCGGGTATCTGGGATGGGGCATATGGGGCGCAGCGCTGGCAACGGGGCTGGCCAGCCAGGCTGGCATGCTGTTTTTGTTTTTGCATTTTGCCAGTAAGCGCGCCAGGTTGTGGTTCATGCGACCCTTCGGGTCTTGGCGAGTGATGTACACGGCTGCCTATAATGGCCTGTCTGAGTTCATAAATGAAAGTTCTGGCGGCGTCGTTGTGTTCCTGTTCAACTGGATCCTGATTACAGAGATCGGTGCTCAAGGTGTGGCTGCGTTCACCATCGTTAGCTATCTGTTCTTTACCGGCATCATGGTGTTTTATGGTGTGGGTGAGGGGCTTGGGCCTCTGGTCAGTGTAAATTTTGGTGCACGTAAACCGCGGCGGATATATCAGTTTCTGTCGCTTGGTGTCGGGACCAACTTCGTTGCTGGCTTGCTGCTGGCCTGTCTTTTAATTTTCCAACCCATGTGGCTGGCAAGCGCTTTTGTAGGTGATGCAGATCAGGCGACGGTTCAGCTGACCATTGAGATCATCGGTGTTATCTGGCCTGTCTTTTTGTTCAACGGGACCAATATAGCGTTTTCCGGCTACTTTACAGGCATGCATTGTGCGACCCAGTCTGCGCTGATCGCAGTGTCCCGGTCATTGGTCATGCCGCTACTCCTGATTGCCGTCCTGTGGTTTATGATTGGTCCGATGAGTGCGTTTTACGCACTACCCGTCGCTGAAGCGCTGACGCTCCTCATGACATTGATGATGTTTTCACAAAAAAAGCCACACTTGATACTTCGAGGTCAAGTCCCAAGTCTGCTGTAAATTCTGATTTCAGGTTTGGCGGGCTGATAAGATCTGGATGGATTGCACACGATCTCGGCATAGGCAAAAATACGGCCCAGGATATCATAAAGCGGCACCGCAAAAACCTTTAAGGTGACATTCTGCCCCATGCGGTTTCGACACAAATAACAGGGTGATGATTATCCAGATTGGTATTACTTATTTTTGAGACGCCGGTAGGCATAGGCTACAATTTCATAAAACCCCCAGCCAACAAACATGTAGCCCCAGAGAATAGGTACCAGCAAAAGCCTCCAGGCCGCGAATAATCCGAGAGAATATAGAACTTCACCGAAGTTATAGCCCGATAGAAAGCAGGGGTTGTCAAAGCCCTCGTGTATCTCACAATCGCCAATTTCACCTACAGCCAATACAAGCACAACAGACAACACCCAAAAGATGATTGGTGCGGAGAAGATGAAAAGTAGCATTCTGCGTTTGGTCATTGAATTTGGCCCCTGGACAACGAAACCGGAGTAACTAAAGCTGCGTTCAGTATTGACCAATTCAGGGACGAGGGTCACTCGCCAGTTTTTGTTTCCTCGGCGTGCCGGATTGCTGCTGCCAGTGTTTCTGGATTTTCTGCTCCAGCCACCGCAAAGCGGCCGTCAATGATAAAAAAGGGAACGCCCGTTACGCCAATCTCATGGGCACGGACGACATCTGCTTCGACTTCTTTTACGTCCAGATCCGTATTGAGAAGATCAGAAACGACCTTGCTGTTAAGGCCTGCGTACTCTGCGGCGTTGCTCAGAACCTGTTTATCGGTCAAGTCAGCGCCTTCCGTAAAGTAGAGCCTGAACAGCTCTTCGACCATCGCATCCTGCATATTTTCAGAGCGCGCCCATCGGATCAGTCGGTGACTGTCGATTGTATTCGGAGATTTCGTAATAGCCTCAAACCTGAAGTCGATACCTTCCGTTGCGCCGGCATTGCGTACCTGTGCATAAATCTCTTTTGCCCGCTCCGCTCCACCAAATTTATCTTCAAGATACTTTTTGCGATCTTTGCCTTCTTTGTGCAGGGTCGCATCAAGCTGGTAAGGGTGCCATTGAACTTTTACAGTGCTGCCCGGCAGCAGCATCAGGGCTTTTTCCAGTCGGCGTTTGCCGATGAAGCACCATGGACACATGACGTCGGAGATTACATCTATGACAATCGGGGCAGTAGCAGACATCTGGATTCTCGTTTATTAGTATGTCGCGTTGGCTCTGCAATCTATCAGGTATATCCAATAGTTCTCTATGAAATATCTCACAGTTTCGTGAGGAGACTGAAGAGCTTATCCGTTGCCCAGTCCAGTGGTGCGCACCATGACCAGAACACGGTCGGAGAGCTGTTCCATACCTTTTTTGCTGCGTAGCACAGCAACCGGTCCGTGACCTTCAATGTTCGCGACGAAGTCTTCATCACGGCAGACGGCCATGGCTATGGAGAGAACAGTTCCGCTCCAGTACATTTGGTGCTGTGCAAATGCCTGGGGATTGCTGCCTGTGAAACGTTCTATGAGTTCAAGAAGATTGAGTTCATAGATGGATTCGCCGCGGCGTTTGGTGGATTCTTTAAGAAGCTTCAGGTAGTTGAGATATGTTTGTTTAGAAAGAAAATCATCATTACCCTGTCTTGCAAGCCATTGGCTGGAAACGGTCAGGATTGCATCGGTGAGACGCTGACGTCTGCCGGCTCGCAAGGCACTGATGATATGGCCTGTAAGAGCTTTGTCTGTGACAGCGCCGGTCAGGACGTCAGTTGCTCCTGCTGAATAGAGAAGGTGCGCGGATTCTTCGTCAACGCTATGCGCAAGTATGGGCAGGCTGAAATAGCGCGGATCAGCGCGCAGGCGTTCAATTTGTTCGCAAGCTTGCCATGCGGGCATGTCGATCAAAACAGCTTCAAACCGGCGCGCTGTCAGATAGTCCTCTGTCATACCGGAGAAGAAACCGCCCACGATTTCTACTGGCGTATCCAACAGAGATTGTGTGCGTCCAAAGTGCGCGCCAAATCCGACAACAAGCAGTCCTGCAGACTTTAGCGGGCCGAACTCGATTTTATACTCTGGTAATGGGCCAAACAGACTGCGGCGCAGGCGTGCTTCTTCCGCTCTGTTGGCAAGACGTCTCAAACCGGCAATGCGTGGTAACAGTACATCTGGTGGTATTGTATCGCTCACTGTTGCGCTTGGTCTCAGGTCCAGCGGGACAGGCGCATTGCCGTTTGTAATAATAAGAAGCGGAACTTCAACACCCGGGCCTTTTCGGTATTGCCTTATAGTTTGAATGAGTTCACAAAGTTCAGGTGAGTTATCCTCCTGCCATGGCAATAAAATACAGATGGGAAGAACGCTGGCACCTTGAAGTTCTTCCATAAGCTGTGCACCTGTTCTCACTGCGACCAAGCGATCCGAAAGAACGGTCAAGGGCTCCAGCATATCAAAGACATGATTGTGCATCGTTGCGATCAGCAGGATTTTGCCCCAACTGGAATCGTGGGTTTCAGTCTCTGATGGTTGTCTATATCCGGCCATTGATCCTCTCAGACAACCGCTTCCACCGATTTGGGCTGGGAGCGTCTGGTCAATTTCTGTCGGTCTACACGGCCAGCCTCTGTCATTGGCAATGCGCGCAGTGACAGAATTCTATGTGGCATCATTGTCAGGCTGACGCGTGATGCGTCGAGGTAGGCGTAAAAGGCTTCCACATCAACGAGAAGACCTTCTGATGGTACCACCGCGACCATAAGGCGTGCACCCATTAATTCATCTTCTACCAGAAAAGCAGCAGCTTCTTTTACCCCCGAGAATTCACTGTATATTTCGTCGAGACGTTCCAGGTCGAGTAACCCGGGTGCTTTTTGGCCGGGAGTTCCGAATCCGTGTATCGCCCCGGTAACGTCATGTATACTAACAGGGATTTGAGTAATGAGCCCATGCTCATTTTGTTTGTTACTGAAGAATGTCATGTAAGACCCGCTGGCCGGCCAATCGGCATCCGGGACCATCGCGCCCTTAAGTTTGAGATGGTGTCCGAGAGTAGTAGTCGAAGTTGCCTGAGAAATATCCTTATTTAATTCGATGGGATCAATATTGATAAGGCATGGGCCATGCGTAGAGGTGCTTGGAGCAAACTGGTTGCCCGGAATGAGTGGGACCGGTTCTTCAGAGGTACCTCGCAGATGTGCCACCAGTGCATATTCATCCAACACATGAAGGTCTGTCACGACACCCTTAGCCTTGTATTTGGCTGGCTTTGGAGAGGTGATAGCCCATGTGGCAACGGTGTTTGTATTCCAGCCTTCCAGGGCTTCATCGATGTGTGAGGCAAGCGGGCCGGGGGTTAAAATATAATTCGCCTCAATTGAGCGTGCGTGATCCGTTAATGTGGATAAAGCATGTGGATGGTGGAGATGAAGCGTGCCTTCGCTCAGCAGCCACGGGACCATACCAGCCCCAATTCCCGTAATTCCGCACAAAACATATGGCAGCAAAATACGGGCACCCGGCTCCAGCCTTGTCTCAAGAAACGGCATCAGACCGGTGGAGACCCAGTGGTTATGACTGCGCGGGATTGGGCTGATCTCAGACCCGGAGTGAACCCAGGTGAGTGTGGCCACGTGATTGGCAGGTGCGCCTTCGCGTTCTACCAGCGGTTCGGGGAACGAATCTCCGCTCTCAGCCAGCATGGGTGCCATGTCAATCAGGCCATCGGGAATATCGGTGCCGAGGCCAAAGACGAAACGCAGAGAGAAAAAATCAGCTGCTGCATCGCGCGCTTCTTCGCCCAACCTGCGGGTTTCTACACGGTCTGCTGTAACCAATGCTTTGGCATCTACGGTGCTGAGTGCGCGTAAAATCTCAGAGTGGCGCCAGTGTAGCGGGAAGGGGGAAACGATCAGGCCCGCGCGCAAAGCGCCGAGTATGGATAATACATTATCGACCGTGTTGGGGGATTGCAGACCCAGAATGTGATCTGGCTCCATTCCGACAGCTGCGAAGAAACCTGCAATGCGGCTGATTTCCTGTTCTGCCTGGGCATATGTCAGGCGACGCGGCTTGCCGCCAGTCCATGTTTCTCTGTCGGGTGCATCGACCAATGCCAAACGATCTGGATGTTTTTGCGCAGCACGCCGGAACAGCATATCAAGTGTGATATTGCCCCAAACTCCAGTTGTGCTGTGGTTTACAATGGCATCGGTATTTGACAGTATCATTTAAGGTAAGTCCGCTAAGCGACTGAGAAATTGGAGATTGGACAAGCTGTTTAATGAACACTTTTATTGAGTAGGTTGCCTTCATCAAGAACGCAGCCTGATTTTTATGTGTTTATCTACTCTTTAGGTGCATGCCACCAGTTGTCGAACTGCATGCCGTAAAGCGGTGACTTGGCTGGATGCTCAACACTTGTCCAACGCGCAACCCATTCTGCTGGAGTGTGATAGAGCGGAATTGCGTAAAAGCCGGAAATCAGAACGCGATCAAAAGCGCGTACGGCAGCAACGAACTCCTCCTTGCTGCGGGCGGCAACAAGTTCATCAATCAGAGCATCAATGGCTGGTTCTTTTGCGCCTACAATATTTCTGGAATTTTTGACATCAGCTGCCTCAGAAGACCAGCGGGCATATTGTTCACCGCCTGGGGAAAGAGATGTAAACCAGGTGCTGAACAGGGCATCAAAGTCGAAAGATGCGCGGCGTTCTTCAAACTGGGCCGCATCAACCATGCGTACGGAAAACTCTATACCTAACAGTTTAGCTGTGCGTTGGAGTGCCAGAGCGACTTTTTCTTCTTCCTGGACCCGAACGAGGACTTCAAAAACGAATTGCTCACCGGTTTCAGCATTGATCAGTTTGCCCTGATCCAGTTTGTAGCCTGCCTGTTTAAACAGATTGAGCGCATCGCGCAGAACTTTACGATCACGACCTGATCCATCACCCTCTGATGGGCGCCATGTGCCTGCCAGTACCTCATCATCAACAGCACCTGGAAAGGGGGCCAGAAGTTTCTTTTCAAGCTCACTGGCAGGTCGTCCAATGGAGGACAGCTCTGAATTGTCCCAGTAGCCATTGGTCCGTTTGTAAAGGCCGTTAAACAGGGTTCTGTTGATCCATCGGAAGTCCAGCAACATGCCAAGGGCTTGACGGACGCACTTGTCAGAAAACAACGTGCGGCGGGTGTTGAACGCAATGCCGTTCAGGTTTGGTGGTATACCGCGAACAAACTCATCCCTGACAACCTTGCCTTCTTCAAATGCAGGGAAATTGCCGGCACTTGCCCAAAGGCCAGGGTCTTGATAGATCAGCGCTTCAGTGTCACCTTTGCGGAATGCTTCCTGTAAAGTATTGTAATCACGAAAATAATCGACGGTAACTTCATCGAAGTTATCAAATCCGATTTTCTGTGGCAGGTCTTTTGCCCAATAATCATCGCGGCGTGAATAGGTGGTACGTCTGCCTGGATCGATTTTTGAAAAAATGTAGGGGCCGGTTCCTATTGGTGGCGTCAGCGTAGTGTTGCCGAAGGTTTCCCTGTCTGTTGTGCGGCTGTTGAAAATGGGCGCCAGAGCAATGAGCAGTGGAAGCTCGCGGTCGCTGCCATCTTTAAAATGCAGCCTTACAGAATGTGCCCCCGTCTTTTCGAACTTGACAACTTTACCATACCAACGAGCGTAGGGCGGGCGGCCATGATCGCGGATGGTTTCGAGAGAAAATATAATGTCTTCAACGGTTAACGGATCGCCGTTGGAAAACTTTGCCGCAGGGTTCAGGCGAAATTCTATCCAGTTTCGCTCGTCCGGCATCCGCACAGCTTCAGCAAGGTGTGCATACAATGTGAATGCTTCGTCATTGGTGCGAAGAAGAAGGCTCTCCAGGATAAAAGAGCCCATCTGACGCTCTTTCATGCCCCGTGCGGAAGTCCATGCACCTTTGAGCGCAAAGGAATTTAAACTATCTAATGTGCCCTGAACGCCGAGAGAAAGGCGGCCGCCTTTGGGAGCTTCCGGATTTGCATAGGGCAGGTGGGTGTAGTCTGCTGGCAGCGCAGGTTTTCCATGCATTGCAATGCCATGGCGCCAGGGAATGGTATCCTGAGCCAGCGCAGTGGAACAAGCTAATGTTGCCATACCTGAAATGACAACAAGTCCTTTCGTAAAATTGTATATTCCTCTCACAGAGGATCGGAATTCGGTCATTAGAATTTCTCCTGGGGCGTCCGCAGAAATTAGCAATAATACGATTCTGAAGAAAATTCAGCCTATGAGGCTTTGGAAAAGGGCAGTTACCACCCCAATCTATAGGTAGAAAAATGGTTCCGGTGCGTTTAAAGAGTACATAAGTAGCATTTAACATAAGCGTTGCCTTTTTTTCAGCCCTGTTCTGAGTATGCTTGGCACCGAACAAGCAGTCAAAACACTGTCGAACCTGAAAATGGTTGCTGCGTAATTGCCGGAGGCATCGTTTTGCACCGGATCAAACTTTGAGGAAATTGGGGATGGCCGTTAATTTTAAGGGCGTTCTGACTGGTGGGATTATTGCAGCAATGGCCGCTGTTGGCTTTGCAGGCACCGGTGTTGCACAGAATGCACAGGCAGATGATGCCTGGGTGAAAGTTTGTAACACTGATCCTAAGTCCAAGAAAGAATTTTGCCTTATTACACAAGAACTGCGCACGGACACAGGCCAGTTCCTCGCTCAGGCTGTTGTGCGTGAAGTAACTAGCGAAAGCCGCAAGCTGCTGCACCTTGCTGTTCCTCCGGGAATGCTGATTCAGCCTGGCCTTCGTGTGCAGGTTGATGGTGGCAAGCAGTCTGAAGCTAAGTACACAATTTGTTTTCCAAACGCCTGTATTGCCGAGATGGTTATTGATGACACCTTCATCGGAGGCCTGAAAAAAGGCGGAAAGCTGATTATAACTACGTTGAACCAGCAGGGTAAGGCGCGTCCATTCGATCTTACTTTGAAAGGGTTCACTCGTGTTTATAATGGTGAAGCTATCAAGCCTGAAGAACTTCAGGCAAAGCAGGAGCGACTGCAATCCGAACTTCAAAAGCGCGCAGAAGCTGCTCGTCAGAAGCTGATTGAGCAGCAGCGTCAAGCCAACCAGTAACGCTGGTTCCGCTTTAGGATAAAAAACCCGAAGGAGATTTCCGTCGGGTTTTTTGTTGGTCTGAAAATTCTCATGAGAGGCTGTATTCCTGAAGAAAACACAGCTCTGTCCTTAATGGATTTCCACATCCTTTACGATGTAGTCTCCATCGGTGGTCTCATCAAAAAACTCATCGACCTGCGGATGTCGTACTGGTTCGCCACTGTCGTCTTTTTCCAGATTCTGCTCCGAGACATAAGCGATGTATTCACTTTCAGCGTTTTCAGCAAGAAGGTGATAAAATGGCTGGTCCTTGCTTGGGCGTGCGTCTTCGGGAATTGATTCCCACCACTCTTCTGTATTGTCGAATGTGGGATCAACATCGAAGACTATGCCCCGGAACGGGTACAGGCGGTGACGTACGACCTGTCCAATTCTGAACTTTGCGGTTCTAATTGTCTCCATAATCCACCAGGCTTTCGAAGATACTGTATCTTATCAGGGCGCCTTAAAGGTCATGCCATGCGCGTATTGTCAAGCTGTATATAGGCAGGAAGCAGCATAAACCGACGGAAATGTGACGTTTGGGATGAATAGTTCCTCACAATTCATTTACATTCATATTGGCAGAGTTGGAGAGTGGATCTGACCACTCTTCAAGATTGATTATTGGAAGGAATCAGCCAAATCCGGATCTTTTGAAATGACCATATCAGCCAGGTCACAGATTACTTTTGCCTGCTTCCAGGTCGCATCATCCTGCATTTTTCCGTCCAGCATGACCGCGCCTGTTCCGTCTGGCATTGCCTCCAGAATTCTGCGGGCAAATTTCACATCTTCCGGTTCAGGTGAGAAAACTGATTTTGCAATGCGAATCTGGCTTGGATGGAGTGTCCAGGTTCCAAGGCAACCCATGAGGAATGAGTTGCGGAACTGGGCTTCACATGCGGCCGGGTCGCTGAAATCACCAAACGGGCCATAAAATGGTTTGATGCCAGCGGCCAGGCACGCATCTACCATTTTAGCTACGGTATAGTGCCACAGGTCCTGCTGATAACGCGTACGCGGTGTATTACCATCGCCATCTGAAAGCACCTGATAGTCAGGATGGCCACCGCCAACGCGCGTTGTCTTCATGCCGCGGGAGGCTGCCAGATCTGCAGGGCCCAGGCTCATGCCATGCATGCGCGGACTGGCAGTGGCAATGGCTTCAACGTTGTTCACGCCCTCAGCCGTTTCCAGAATAGCGTGGATCTGGATTGGTTTTATAACACCTGTCCTGGCTTCCAGTTGAGCGAGTAATTGATCCAGATAGTAAATGTCCCACGGGCCGTTGACTTTTGGCAGCATGATCACATCAAGCCTGTTTCCGCAGCGGGTTACGATTTCGGTTATGTCATCCAGCACCCACGGACTTTCCAGTGAATTGATGCGCGTCCAGAGTTTTGTTGCGCCAAAGTCATTGTCAGTGGCCATCTGGATAAAGCCTTCACGGGCATTGAGCTTTTCATCAGCTGGGATCGCATCTTCCAGATTGCCGAGAATTACGTCTACCTGCGAAATCATCTGCGGGATCTTCGCACGCATCTTCCCGATGTGTGGGGGCACGAAGTGGATCATGCGCTCCAGCGCAACAGGTGGCTCAGAAAACGGTGTTGGGGCACCAATGGCCAGAGGTTTATAAAAGGAACGATAAGTTTTCATCTGGCAAGATCCCTCCTGAGACGCAATGGAAATTCAGAGGGGAGTATACAGAGTATTGTGCGGTGCAAAATCAGCTCTTTGGGCTAAGTCCTGAAGCAGTTTGTTTTTAGTCAGCGTTGATTGCACTGCTTTAGCTGATGCCTGTACGTATCTTAGCCTGAAACCGGTGTTTGCTTATCGAAGATACACTGTGAGTGAGCTGGCTAAATCCACTTCTTCATGATCCACATCCACTGGGATGGTTCCTCGCGGATCCATTCTTCAAACTGGTCGTGTACTGCCTGCGTTGTGGTGATTGCATCCTGTACACGATCCTTAGTGCGTGCGACCGGAATTTCCCTGGCAATAATGTCGAAGCGAGAACCCTTTTTGCGACGGGCAACCACAGCAATAAGGCGCTTGTTCATGGTGCGGGCGAGTGCAGCTGGAATATGCGTTGCAGCTGAAGGTTGATTGAAGAATTTAATCTTGACGCCACGCTGGTCACGTACGTCTCCGACGAAGGCAACAGAGCCTTTTTTACGCAGGATTGATATGATCTTTGTGCCTGTGTCGTGGCCTTTGCAAAACAAGCCGCGCTTATAAAGAAAATTGCGTTTTCCGACCAGGTATTCTTCAGAGAAGGGGTTCTTCAGTTTTTGATAGACGCCTGCGAGCGGGAGGCCAAGTTCATCGGCTTTGTCGGAGACAACCTCCCAGTTTCCAGAGTGCATGGTTACAAGAACAGCGCCTTCTCCAACCGAGGGTTCAAAGACTTCCGGGTTTACGTAGGTAACGCGGCTCGGATCCTTGTGGATTTTGGAGAGCAAAACGGTTTCAGCGGAGACCCGGCCAAGGTTTTCCCACATATCCCGGATGATTTCATCGGCTTCATTGAGCGTCATTTCTGGATAGGCGGCCATGATGTGCGCTTTTGCACGGGCATGCCTGTGGGTCATCGGGGCGATCAGGCGCCAGGTACCTCCCATAAAAGCAGAGGACCAATCCAACGGCATAGAGTGCAGAATTCCGCCAATAAACCTTAGAGCCAGCCATTCAGCCCGAAAGCTGAGCTTCTCGCGACGTGTCAGGGGGCGACGGGATTTGTTAGCTTTCATATTGGCCTTTGGGAGGATGGAACTTCCAGCTCCGTTTACTTGCATACTATAGTGTCGTAGTTACTGGTATGCCAACCTCTGCAGAATGGCTATTTACGCTGAACCCGGACATGGTGATTAGCCAATCGGCATTTTAAAAGCAACTCATTCTCCAGTTAGATGCGGAGAACAATAAAAAAATGCATGGGGAAATGGTTCAGATGCTCAATGTTGTGAATTTGGCAATGCCATTCTTCCTTCTCATCTTCTTGGGGTTTGTTTCAGGTCGGGGTGCGAAACTCTCAAGAGAGGGTTTGGCATGGATGAACTTTTTCGTGATTTATCTGGCTCTGCCTGCGTTGTTCTTTCAGTTGCTCTCCGAAACACCGCTGGAAGAGCTTGCCACCTTTGATTTTGTAGCGGCGACTACATTTTCCACCTTTGCCATGTTTGTGCTGGCTTATGTTTTCGTGCGCTTCATTCTTCGCGGCAGTATTGGTGAGGCGACTGTGCAGGCACTGGTCGGTTCCTATTCCAACATCGGTTATATGGGGCCGGGCGTTACTCTTGCTGTGCTGGGTGCCGGGGCGGCTGTGCCGACTGCTTTGATCCTGTGTTTTGATACAATCCTGCTGTTCATTCTCGTCCCTATGATGATGTCAATTGGTGGCGCCTGGAACACCAGGTTTTGGCCTCTTGCCTTTGAGATCTTCAAAAAGATCATCACACACCCGTTCATTCTTGCAGTATTTGCCGGCATTATGGCTGCTGCGCTTGAGTTCAAGCCACCTGTTGCACTGGACCAGACGATCTCGTTTTTGCGACAAGCCGCGGCGCCCTGTGCATTGTTTGCGATGGGTGTGACGATTGCCTTGCAGCTAGGCCGGAGAACGGCGAAGGAACTTCCGATCCTGCTGCTTATCAAGTTAGTGTTGCATCCCACCCTTGTGTTTGTTTTGCTGGGTTGGCTTGGTGGCTTTGACAGTCTGTGGATCTCTACAGCTGTGCTGATGGCTGCATTGCCACCGGCTGCGAACGTTTATGTAATTGCGCAGCACTATTCGAGCTATGTGGAGCGTGCGTCTACAGCTGTGCTTTATGGGACGCTTGCATCCGTTGTGACGTTGCCAACGCTCATTTATCTCATCCAGTCCCGAGTACTGGTCCCTTAATTGTCCTGAGCGCGCATGAGTGTTGGCAGGCTCCAGGACGGGGCGATGCCTTCGCGCATCAGAAGGCGGCGTATGAGTGGGATTCTGGAGGTTGTGTAAAGCCCCAGACTGCGCAGCATCTGAACGGGCAGGGCATCGCTTAACAGGGATCTGTTGAGCAGGTCTACGGCTGTTGTGCGGCTGATAACATCTGCTTTTCGGCTGCGTTCGTATTTTTGCAGCAGCTCCACCGATCCCATATCCGCCCTGGAGTGCTTTGCGTTTACCAGCAGTTCAGTTACAACAGCGATGTCGCGCAGAGACAGGTTGAGACCCTGAGCTCCAATTGGTGGGAAGGCGTGGGCGGCTTCGCCCATAAGCAAAGAACGATTGCCGCTCATGTGAACAGCTGTTAAGCCTGACAGAGGATAGACCTGCCTTGGGCTGGCCAGTTTCAATGCGCCCAAAACGAACTTGCTGAGCTTCTCCAGCTCGGCTTCGAGTGCGTCCTCTTTATAATTGTTCAGCTCTTCGGCGCGTTCTGGCGTTTCCACATAAACAAGAGAAGAGCTCTTGCCATGCAGAGGAACCATCGTGAATGGACCTGTGTTGCGATGGAATTCTGTTGAAATATTGTAGTGTGGCAGGTCGTGCCTGAAATTGAGAACGAGTGCGGCTTGCGGGTACGTCCAGGTCTTTGTCCCAATGCCAGCAGCGCGGCGGACTACAGAATTCCGGCCATCTGCACCGATGACGACATGACAGATGAGAGGTTGTGTGTTGCTTAGTTCAATGGTGGCTTTGTGGTCGTTGCTACTGACGTTTTTGATCGTGTCTTCGACAAGTTGAATGAGCTCGTTGTTGTTCACAAGATCAAACAGTACCCGGTTCAGGTCCTTGTTGAGGATGTTGTATCCGAAGGCAGGCAGGTCCAGTTCTGTGGCTGAGAATGTGGTTTCTGGCGCACGCAATAACCGGTCGGTACCGTCGATCAGGCGCATTTTTTCCAGCGGTGTAAATGCTGAACGCAAGTCTTTCCAGATGCCAATGTTATCCAGAAACTGACGGGAGGCATCCATCAGTGCTGTGGTGCGGGTGTCATTGAGGTTGACTGGCGGACCGATAAGCACAGTTTCCAGTCCATTGCTGGCAAAGGCAAGGGCGGCGATCATGCCAGCCGGGCCAGTGCCTGTAACAGCGCAATCATAGCTCTTTTTCTGCGACGACATGAGGTCGTTGCTTTTGCTTTTGGTGCTGTCAGTTGCAAGATTGGTTGCCATTTTTTCGTTCCGCATTTTGCTTGCGTTCTATCACCAGGTATCTAGGGGATAAAACCTATCGGTTTCAAGATGCTGCAGGCGGATAGTCCCCTGATGAAAGAAAACAGATATGGCCGCGCCAGCTTCATCATGTCGCAGGCACCAGTTTAGATTTGAACTAAATCAGTGTCGCATTGGCACTATTACTGGTCTATCAGAGAAGTTGCATAAATTGCACCGGTTCCGGAACACTGGAGTTTCGGCTGTCCTGATTGATTTTGAGGTTGGTTATGTCAGTTATCAGTCCGAAAACGGATTTACAGTTGTCCTATCGACTCCCCTACATTGTACTGGGTGGTGCTGTGGTTTTAGGCTGGGCCTATCTGGCAACCATGGTCATCGACATGATCTCTCGCATGGACATGGGCGAGATGGGGCCGGGCATGGAGCTGTTCAATCAGTTCAACATGTTCCAGGGCCTGCCGGAACATGTGCGTGTACAGCTGGCCTCACTGTGCTTGCCATTGGCTCAGGAAGCATTTGGCATGCCAGCGCTGGTGAACATGGGCTTTTTTGACTATTTTCTGTTGTTTGTGATGTGGTTCATGATGGTGCTCGCCATGATGTTACCGACTGCCATGCCCATGCTGCGGACCTTTCATGAGGCGCGTGCTGGTAAGGCCATTTATGTGGTGGCCGGAGGTTATCTGGCTGTCTGGGCTGCGTTTTCCGTTGTCGCGACAGTTGCTCAAGGTGTTCTGCATGAACTGGGCGTGATGAGCCCAATGATGTTGCCGGTCTTTTCTACGCTTACAATCACGACGGTTATTGCAGCCGCGATCTATCAGTTTACGCCTGCCAAGCAAGCTTGTCTCGACCGGTGCCGGACGCCCAATGTTGCATTGGCTCTGCAATCGGGTGAGCAAAGGCAGAGTGCCTTCCGGTTTGGAATCGAGCAGGGTTTGTACTGTTTGGGGTGTTGCTGGGCACTCATGGTCTTGATGTTCGCAGTGGGAATCATGAATATTATCTGGATCGCGCTGCTTGGTCTCATAATGACACTTGAAAAAAAGAGCAAAACACCGTTTACAAGCTATGGAATAGGTGTCGCACTTCTGCTATGGGGCGGTGCAAACGTCTATTTCGCTCGGGCGGGCTTATCTCTTAGTGAAGCTTTGGGCGATAGATTGTTCTAAGTGGTACCTGCACTTAAAGAATAACAAAGGACCCAAAGTTGACCGGTCAGACCAACTCCCGGCTGTTCCTCATTCACATCCTCACCGCATTGGGCGCTCCCATTGCGTTGCTTGCGCTTGTTGCAGGAGCGAACGGCAATTTGCCTATAATGTTTTTCTGGCTCTGGGTGGCACTTGTTGTCGACGGGCTGGATGGTCCTTTAGCACGTAAATATGATATTCAGAACCGCATGCCGCGTTGGAGCGGCGTTGTTCTGGATCTGGTAATCGATTACGCGACCTACGTTTTCCTGCCTGCTTTCGCGCTTTATCAAAGTGGCCTTCTTTCAGAATTCTGGAGCCTTTTATCAGGTGCAGTCATTGTGTTTACCGGCGCTATTTATTTCGCTGACGGTAACATGAAAACCGAAAGCGGTGGCTTTCTTGGATTTCCTGGCGTCTGGAACATGGTGATTGTTGTGCTGGTTGCGCTGCAGTCTCTGCCATGGATCATTATCGGAATGGTGGTGTTGTGTTCTGTTTTGACATTTGCTCCTGTTGAGTTTGTACATCCCGTGCGCACCGTCAAATGGCGTCCGCTTACCCTGAGCATCCTTATTGTATGGAGTGCTGCACTAGCGGGCGCACTTTACCAGAATTTCGTCATTGATAACTGGTTGTTCGCCGTGATCACAGCAACGAGCCTCTACCTGTTTTGCGTAGGGGCTGTACACCAACTCTTTCGTAAGATGTGATTCTCGGTAAAAATATTTATATACCCCGGCCATTTGGGCGGGTGTTTCTTGTTTGGCATTCGTATATTCATCGTAAGCGCCCGGCAACCCTGACCTGTCAAGCTTGAACCACTTCAGTTACAGGGCAATCGATGGAATAAATAGCTGACATTTGTGTGTTTTTCTGAATCAACTGGTGTGGCACTGCCTTATTAGGAAATTTCAGATGTCACACTCTGCCCAGGCCATCGCTACGCCCGGCT
>CANNAV010000051.1 GCA_947502585.1 uncultured Pseudovibrio sp. | reverse complement strand
TCGACAAACCTAAAGAGAAATGCCACGATGGCTATCTCAATTTCTAAAACAGATAATTTACAGCACTATAGGGACACTATCTTTTGGGCACTGGCCAGAGCCCCAAATGCAGATAGTGCAGGCCTCAAAAAATGTCCTGAACGGTCATGAAACCGGGCGTCAGAAAGGTGCGCTTTGTCGCTCTTTTAAGGCTCAGTTGGACTTGAGTGTTCACTTCACAACGGTGAACGGAAAGTTGCTGCCCATAGTTTAAATTTTCGCCGCGCTACAGTTTTGCCCAAAGCCGATACAGACTCCATGCAATTACATCTGGAAGAGATCAGCAGAACCGTCGCGACTGGTGCCCATGCGGTGATACTGATGGACTAGGCAGGCTGTCATACCACAGCAAAACTGACAATCCCTGACAACATAACCCTTATGTTTCTTCCCCCGCGCTCCCCGGAACTACATCCGGTAGAGAATATCTGGCAGTATTTACGCAAAACTGGCTTTCAAACAGCGTCTTTCAAAACTATCAGGAGATTTCGAGGCTGCCTGCCTGGCATGGAACAAGCTTATTCAACAACCCAGCACCATCACATCAATCGGAATGAGACAATGGCACAAACAGGTCAATTATAAGTGCCGCTGGTATAACAGACTGCCATCGACGGTTTCATCGACGAGCACAACCAAAACGAAGCAAAGCCATTCATCTGGAGAGCAAAACCAGATGACATCATCGTGGCAGGAACCCGAGGGTTCCAAATGTTGGATTCAATCCACTAGTGACGCCCAAACAGACGCTCAATATCGGAGAGCTTCAGCTCAATCCATGTTGGCCTGCCGTGATTGCATTGCCCGGACTTTGGCGTTGCTTCCATATCGCGTAGCAGATTGTCCATCTCTTCCGGCCGCATTCTTCGTCCTGCTCTGACTGACCCGTGACATGCCATTGTCGCAGCAACCAGATCCAGTTTTTCTCTAATGCGGGTTGAGCTGTCGAACTCCGCAAAATCGTCAGCAAGATCTTGCACAAGCGCTTTGATATTGAGACGTTTGAGCATGGATGGGGTTTCTCGCACCGCGATTGCCCCTGGACCAAAGCGCTCCAGAACAAGGCCGACCTCCTCCAGCTCTGTCGCACGTTCCTCTAATCGTGCGACATCCTCCTCAGGAAGGTCGACAATTTCCGGGATGAGGAGCATCTGCCGAGATACCTCGCGCTTTGATAAGTCTTCTTTCAGCTGTTCATAGACAAGACGTTCGTGGGCAGCATGTTGATCTACTATAACCAGGCCATCTTTGGTTTGTGACACGATGTAGGTTTCGTGGACTTGCGCTCTTGCGGCTCCCAGAGGATAGTTTTCCCGATCCTCTGGCAACTGATGTCCGTGGGCCCGCGAATCCGCGGAGGGAGCCTCGACCAGACGAGAGGCCTCCACTCCCTGCTCGTTCGAGTGCCGCTGTGGCTGCGTCTGATCCGCTGGCGCAGAGTATGGTGCGCTTGCTTCCATCAGGCCTAACTGTGTTTCGCTGGTTCCAACTTCCGGAATATCTGCAGCGCTCCACACGCCAGCTGTGCTTGCTTCTGGTCGATAGGAGGATTGTCGCCACGAATAGTTTTGTGAGGCTTCGCCATGGCCTTGTGGTGTATATGCGGATGCCCCTGAATGAACATTGAAGCCTGTGCTTTGCCCCATAGGACGGATGGCATTGATTGCAGACTGTGTGTTTGCAGTGGATGCTCTGAAGCCAGACTGGACGAAGGCATTCTTCAGTGCACCAATCATCAATCCACGTACCAGTTGACCATCCCGAAAGCGTACGTCCGCCTTTGCCGGATGTACGTTTACGTCCACCTGGTGTGGATCAAGATCGATGTTCAGCACTACAATCGGGTGGCGATCACGTGATAATACATCTGAGTATGCTGCCTTCAGGGAGCCTAAAAGCAGTTTATCTCTTACCGGGCGACCATTTACAAAGAAGAACTGGTGCTGCGAATTGGCGCGGTGGAAGGTTGGCAGGCCTGCGTATCCATACAAATGTACCCCCTCTCTCAGCGCCTCAATCTCCATGGCGTTTTTAGTAAACTCTGCACCAAGGATTTGTCCGATCCGGGCGAGATCCGCGTCCTCTCCAGTGCAAGCCGGAAGTTCCAGCTGCCGGCGATCTGATCCGGAGAGTGTGAATCTGACTGTTGGGTTTGCGAGGGAAATGCGCTTGATGATTTCCGTGATTGCCGTTGCTTCAGCACGGTCGGACTTCAGGAACTTCAAACGCGCAGGCACAGAAAAGAAGATATCTTTCACCTCCACACGCGTCCCAGAGTTCAAGGCGGCTGGTTCAATTTCGCTGTTTTGGCCGCCTTCCACTTCAATTTTCCAGGCGTGTGGTTCCGTGGCATGGCGTGTTGTTATTTCCAGACGGGAAATCGCGCCAATGGATGGCAGTGCTTCCCCACGAAACCCCATGGTCCGGATGTCCATAAGATCATCTTCAGGCAATTTGGATGTGCAGTGGCGGCGGATGGCGAGTTGAAGGTCTTCCTTCGTCATACCCGTTCCATTGTCCGTGATTCGCAGCAGGCTTTTACCGCCGGTCGCGGTGACAATTCCGATGCGTGTTGCACCGGCATCAACTGCGTTTTCGACAAGCTCCTTGACGACACTCGAAGGTCGCTCAATCACTTCCCCAGCGGCAATTCTGTTGATGGTCGTATCGTTAAGTTGTCTTACGGCCATAACCGCTCCGTCTAAAAAATTGTCCTGCATATACATGTCGCATCCAAATCATATTTGTGACAGGGGTCTGCGTTCAGTATTAATGCGGGATGAGCAGTGATTATATTTACTTGTCGTCATCACCACCTGCTCAGGCTATGAGGATTTGGCGCAACTCTACTCTTTTTTCAAGAGCGTATCCATGTTTCCTCCAATAGAACATCCTATGAAGCAGCTGCCCCCCTCACTGGCCTCAGCTAGGCTGCAGACATTATTGTCTGCTCAGGTTTGAGCGACAGCCGCGTGGAAGAGCCTGAAGATTATCGTTCTCTTTTTGAAGACTTGTTGAAGCTGGAGCTGCCGGGCATTTGCGCTAATCCAGACATTGTTGCTGAGCAGGGAAATAACTTGGTTTGGTGTGGAGGCGCACTTGCAAAGCTTTATAAAGAGACGGGCGGCCGCGTCATCATTGCGGGCAAGCCTTTTCACCCGGTCTACGATATGGCGCATGCGGAACTGAATGTGCACGCAGGCATAGCGCTTGCAAATACTGGAATTCTACCGATTGGAGACGGTTTGCCAACTGATATCAAAGGAGCTAAGGCCCAGCGCATCAGCGCGCTGTTTTTGACAGAAGGTATTCACGCAGCTGATCTGGCAGGCGATGCGCAGGCCGTTGAAAGCATGCACAAGGCGGAAGGTCTGCAATCGCACTGTTTCATGGGGTGCCTGAGCTGACAGAACCAGAGCAAATTGCATTCACCAGCCTTCACGCAGCGCGCTCTTACATCTTTATTGGAGTGAGGTCGCGCATACTGTCAAGTTGATTGCAAGTAAACTCAGGCGAACAACTTGTCGATGTCATCCTGCTGCACATCACCAAGCATAGCATCAATCTCATCCTGAGAGACGCCTTCGCCCTTGTGCTGCGGGCCATGAAGGATCAGCTCACGCTTGCGGCGCTCTTCCCCAGTTTCTTCGCCGTCGTGTTCGTTATGAGCTTCCTGTTCAAGACGTAACCGTTCGATAAAGTTGGAAACACGCTCATCAATCATATTCAGGGTGTTGATAACCTTAGAAATGCGCTGTCCGGTAATATCCTGAAATGCGCAGGCCTGAAAGATCTCCATAACCTGAATATTGATTGTGTCCTGATAGGCCTGAGCGTCCTCAGGATCTGCCGCTATAATGGCTTCAGCTGCTTCCATGATTGAAAGGGTTGCTTCCTCTGTTGAGGAAACAATTGCATCCAGTTCCCTACCAGCATCAGGTATATGATTGTCCCTCATATCTGCGACGCGAAGCTTACTGATCTCGGCTTTCATTCGGGCAATTTCGGAGCCGATTTCTGCCAGTTCCATGGTCACAGCAGGCTGGAAGTGTTCAATGATATCCCCCATTGAACCTGTCATAACCTCCGCAAGCCCCATCACATCAGCTAGTGTGACTTCGCTGGATTTTTCACGACTTTCTTCCAGAAAATCGATAAGTTGCTGAATATCGATTGTGATCAAAACACTCTTCCCTTTGCCTGAGTAGGGAACGTCTCTTCCAGCAGGCAAAACCGCCTGTCCGGTCGGAGCTCTACCCGACCTAGTAACCGGTCAGTTGGGTGCACATAAGGGTTGGGCGCTATCGTCATCGCATCTTCCCCAGCCCATATGCTTCAATTGTGCGCAAAGCAAATTAGTCGGCGAAAACCGCTTCGATTTTGCCTTTAAGAGTTTGCGCGTTAAACGGCTTAACGATGTAGTTGTTAACTCCTGCCTTTTTGGCAGCGATAACGTTTTCCGTTTTAGACTCAGCTGTAACCATAATGAATGGCGTCTTACACAAAGCCGCATCCTGTCTGACCTGCTTGAGCAGCTCATAACCAGTCATAGGTTCCATGTTCCAATCCGAGATCAGCAGGCCGTAACGGCGCTGCTTCATTTTCTCGTAGGCCTCAGTGCCATCAGCCGCATCATCGATGTCCGTAAAGCCAAGTTGCTTCAACAAGTTCCGAATGATTCGAATCATGGTCTTATAATCATCGACAACCAAGATTGGCATCTGAAGATCAAGGGCCATGTACAACTCCATGTTCTCAAGAGGCTGTCGTTGCCTCTCTGATATACTCACGGCGACCACGACATTGTTCGGTCACACCGGACGCAGGTGCCCTTTCAGTTAAAAGGGGTCCCCACCAATTCAACTCCACGAAATTAACCCTTTTCCGTTATAGTTAGGTTAATTTCTACAATACGATTTCAATAATGCTAAATGACCGATTGTTTTTTAGGGGTCCGTTTACTAACTTTTCTGAGCGTTTTACCGGCAATTTTGCCTGTGGTTAATCCGAGGAAACACTATGCTCAGCCTCCGTCCGCTTGCCTATGAAGACCTTTCCGTCGGCATGACCGAAGTTTTTGTAAAGCCCGTCAGATCCCAGGACATTGTAGGCTTCGCGGAAGTTTCCGGTGATCGAAATCCAATCCATTTGTCAGAGCACTTCGCAGCTAAGACCCCTTTTAAAACTCGTATCGCGCACGGTCTTTACACTGCGAGCCTTATCTCAGCCGTACTTGGAACGCGATTACCTGGCCCAGGCGCTATTTATTTGTCTCAATCTTTAAATTTTCGCGCTCCTGTTTATATCGGAGACGATATTGAGGTGCGCGTTAGCGTTGCGGAGCTGATCGACAAAGGCAATCGTGCCCGGCTCGGTTGCCAATGCCTGGTTGAAGGCAAGGTGGTTCTGGAAGGGGAAGCTGTGGTCAAAGTCCCCTCTCAGGCAGAAATGGGTATTCCGCTTTAAACGGAAAATTCTTGCGAAAAACTTTCAGTTTCTTGTGTCCGGCCAGGCAAACCTCACCTGGAGAGCTTGACGGGGCGGACTTCTCACGGCACCGTCTCGCAAAGTTCCGGGTATTCAGAGTGTGTTGCGCTCTTTGCAGTCATGCACCAGACTTTGAATCTTTCTATTCACGCGTATTCCTCTACGAAAACCGGAGCCACTTTTCGGAAATACGCTCTAGCGGGAAGTACAGTTCATGGGTGAGCCGATCATGCAGGCGCATTCTTTTCAACATATCACCGACCTTGCGCAGTTTCCTGACAAACTGCGCGGCGGCGTTGTTGCCATTGGGAATTTTGATGGTGTTCATCGCGGACACCGGGCTGTACTTGATTTAGCGCGTGATGAGGCGGCCAAGCGCGGTGTTCCTGCCCTCGCGTTGACGTTTGAACCGCATCCACGAACTGTCTTTCGGCCTGATCAGCCTGTGTTTCGTTTGACGCCTGCTCACATCAAAGCTGAGATTTTTGAAGCGGAACATTTGGATGGTGTGATCGAGCTGCCCTTTACAAAAGAATTTGCCGGCATGGCTGCTGAGGATTTTGTGAAGGACATTCTGGTCGGACGCCTTTGCATTTCTCAAAGCATCACCGGTTACAACTTCCACTTTGGTAAAGGACGACTGGGAACTCCTGAGTTTCTTAAAGAAGCCGGGGAAATTCAAGGATTCGCCGTGACTATCGTTGGTGCAGAGGGCGACGAAGGGGGCGAGGTTATTTCCTCCAGCCGTATTCGTGCAGCTCTCGCTGAAGGCGAACTTGCAGTAGCGAACGGTTTGCTTGGGTATCATTATTTTGTAGAAGCAACCGTTCAGCATGGCGAAAAGCGTGGCCGTGAGCTGGGCTATCCAACTGCTAACCTGAAGCTTGCCAACAATTGTGAGCTGAAAGAAGGCGTTTATGCCGTTCAGATCAAAATTGACGGCGTAATGCATGATGGTGTGGCAAGCTTTGGCCGTCGCCCAACCTTTGGTGACGGTGCACCGCTGCTGGAAGTGCATGTTTTTGACTTTGCAGGTAACCTTTATTACAAGCAAGTTACGGTCTGCTTTATTGGGTTTATCCGTGCTGAGCTTAAGTTCGACGGCATTGATGCTCTCATAACTCATATGGATCAGGACAGTGCTGAGGCACGGGCGATGATTGCGTCGGCGAGACCACTCTCTCATCTGGACCAAATGCTCAATACCGACGGATAATCTCATCCTTTAGAAAGATACATCATGACATCAGCGCCTGAGCGAGCTGGCACCGCGAATTCTGATAATGTACTGCATGGCGTGCTGCTGATGGTGTGCGGGGTGCTCATCCTGTCCAGCACCGATGGGGTGGTGAAGTATCTTTCAGGTTTTTTCTCTCCTTTGATGGTTTCTTTCTTCCGGTTTGCCGTGCAACTTGCCATTATTCTGGCGATTGCCCCCTTTAAGAAACGGAGCTGGCTTAGTCTTTTAAAAGAGACCACCCTGCCCTTGTTCTGCCGTGGCTTGTTGCTTGCGATTGGTTCGGTCTTCATTGTGTTTGGGTTAAAATACCTGCCGCTGACAGAGGCGACGGCGATTTTCTTTGTGCAGCCGGTTATTCTTGTTATTCTGTCCTGTGTAATCCTGAAGGAAAGAGTCGGACCAAAACGTTGGCTGGCGGTGTTGATCGGGTTTGCTGGTGTGCTTGTGATCATCCGCCCCGGTACTGGTGTTTTCCAACCGGCGAGCCTTTTACTTCTGGCGGCTGCCTTTTCATTTGCTTGTTATCTGATGCTGACACGCAAGCTCTCCGGTCAAGCCTCACAGCTGGCCATTCAGTTTGTAACCAGTATTGCTGGCAGTCTCTTTATTTTGCCAATCGTCTTTTATGCATGGCTGACAGGCTTTGGTGGGGATCTGCTGATTACCGATCAGGAGACCAGCTTTACGCTGCCAACAATCTTGTTGTGCGGCCTTGGTGCCACGGGCCTGATTGCGCATGTTTTGCTGGTCAAAGCCTTTGAGAAAGCACCGGCATCTGTACTGGCTCCAATCAACTACGTGGAAATTCTCTCCGCAGCCACAATTGGTTATATGATCTTCAATGAAGTCCCTGACGAGTTTGTCTGGGTTGGATTTGGTATGCTTATCTGCAGCGGATTGATACTTGCGAATGCCCAGAGGAAGCCGTCTCCTTCATAATATTGAGGGGCGGAACAGATACTTGAAATGACTCCACTGAACAGACTGTTTCCGCCATCGTCTTTTGGTTGCACACGAAAATAGCTTGTGCGTCAATATAGGCCCTTACCTTCTGCACTTGCTTTGATATGTCAGCGTATCCCCCATTTATCCGAGAGCAATATGCCAACAACAACCGCCTTGACAAATAGTCATACCTCCAATGCCGGACTACATGGCATTCTGTTTATGGTCGCCGGAATGTTTCTGGCACCATTGATGGATGGCACAGCCAAGTATCTCAGCGTGTTTGTCTCTCCAGTTGAGGTGGCACTTGGTCGCTTTTTTTGCCAGGCAGCTATTGTGGCCGTGCTTGCGGGATTCATGGGCCGCTCGCCTGGTTCCCTGATGAAAGAGGTCAACCGTATTCAGCTGGTGCGCGGCGCTTGTCTGGCGATTTCCTCAATCTTCTTCTTCAGCGCTTTAAAATACATGCCGCTGGCAGACGCGATTGCAATTTTCTTTGTACAGCCCATGATCCTGACAGTGCTTTCTGCTGTTATTTTGAAGGAAAAAGTAGGCGTACGCCGTTGGGCTGCTGTTGTGGTTGGCATGATAGGGGCTTTGGTCATTATCCGTCCGGGATCCAGCGCTTTGGGTTGGTCGTCTCTGTTGCCACTGGCCGCGGCAACCTCCTTTGCCGTTTATCTGGTCCTGACACGCAAACTTGCAGGCAGTGCCTCTTTGCTCGGCATCCAGTTTGCAACGGGTGTCGCAGGTGTTTTGGCTCTCACCCCTCTCGTGGTTATTGCCAGTTTGATGGGCATTGAGGCTGCCGCGTGGACGACACCGGGGCTTACTCACCTGCCATTGTTCATGCTGATGGGCATCATCTCATTTGCCGCGCATGGCTGTATTGTGCTTGCTTTTGACCGAGCCCCTGCATCCGTTCTTGCACCGCTCAGTTACACTGAGATCATCAGTGCAACGATTGTGGGCTTTGTGTTGTTTGGCGATATTCCAGATATGTTTGTCTGGATGGGTGTGGCTTTGATTGCAGGTGGCGGGCTTTATATTGCGCACCGTGAGCGGACAGTTGCAATGCGGCATACAGAAAGTGGAGAGCCTGTCAACAGCTCACCCAGGCGCCATTACTGAGGTTTGGTACTGACTCAAGCTTTCAGGAAAAGTACTCTTGGTTCTGAGAATATTGAGCTTTGTTGTCAGAGGCTCTTTATTCCCAGGATAAGCGCTGCTAAAAGCACTCTTTATGTTAGCCGAGTTTGAAGATAACAGGACTGCTCCTTTGACCATACTCAAGGTGTGCCAATTTCGAATTATTGGCCCGGCCTTCAGTTGAGACGCCCGCTGGCGCCCTGAAGTACCGGGAGACCTCCAACCGTCAAAAAGACGGCGGGATTTTCAAACTTGCGCAAATTCCTGCGCTTTACCAAATGCCTATGGGCAAACAAATGCCCACACAAGCGGACTGCCAAATGACCGATACACCGAGCCGCGATTATTCGGATACGCTCAACCTGCCTAAAACTGATTTCCCGATGCGGGCAGGCCTTCCAAAGAATGAGCCTAAGATCCTTGCCAAATGGACAGACAAGGACCTTTATAAGGTGATGCGTGAGCAATCCGCAGGTCGCCCAAAGTTCATCCTGCATGATGGCCCACCATATGCGAATGGTAATATCCATATTGGTCATGCGCTGAACAAGACCCTGAAGGACATCATCAACCGCTCCATGCAGATGCAGGACTTTGATGCGAACTACGTTCCTGGCTGGGATTGTCATGGTCTGCCGATCGAATGGAAGATCGAAGAGCAGTATCGCAAAAAGGGCAAAAATAAAGACGCTGTGCCAATCAACGAATTCCGTAAGGAATGCCGTGAGTTTGCGGATAAATGGATCGACGTTCAGCGTGAAGAATTCAAGCGCCTTGGTATTGAAGCAGATTGGGACAACCCATATCTGACCATGCGTTATGACAGTGAGGCTGTGATCGCGAAAGAACTGATGAAATTCGCGACGTCCGGTCAGCTGTACCGTGGCTCAAAGCCTGTGATGTGGTCCATCGTTGAAAAGACCGCTCTTGCTGAAGCCGAAGTGGAGTATGAAGATCATACCTCCCACAGCATCTGGGTGACCTTCCCGGTTGTTTCAGGCAATGAAGCGCTGATCGGCAAGAAGGTGGTGATCTGGACAACCACTCCCTGGACCATTCCTGCGAACCGCGCGATCTCCTTCTCCAAAGACATCAGCTACGGCATCTACAAGGTGACTGAAGCTGCTGAGGACAACTGGGCGAAGGTTGGCGACGAGTTCATCATTGCTGACAAGCTTGCTGAATCTGTTTTTGAAGCGTCCCGCGTTGAGGCTTATGAACGTGTTTCCAACGTTGATGTGAGCGCAATAGAATACTGTGCGCATCCGCTGCGTGGTGCTGAAGGTGCTGGCGATTACTTCGACTTCAACGTGCCTATGCTCGCTGGTGATCATGTAACTGATGAAGCTGGTACTGGCTTCGTGCACACGGCTCCAGGTCATGGTCAGGAAGATTTCCAGATGTTCCTGGACAACAGGGAGGCATTTGCAAAAGCTGGTACTGAGCAGGTTCCGATGACCGTTCAGCCGGATGGTTCCTATTATCCACATGTGCCACTGTTTGAAGGCAAATACATTCTTGATCGCAAAGGCAAGGAAGGCTCCACCAACAAAGCAGTTATCGGAAAGCTAACTGAAGCTGGCGGCCTGATCGCCCGTGGCCGTGTAAAGCACCCCTACCCGCACTCCTGGCGCTCTAAAGCACCGCTGATTTTCCGTAACACGCCGCAATGGTTTGTTTACATGGACAAGGAACTTTCCGAGGAAGCCAAAGGCGACACTTTACGTAACCGTGCACTGAAGGCAATCTCTGAGACACGCTTTGTGCCAGCTACCAGTAAGAATCGCCTGCAGCCAATGGTTGAGTCGCGGCCTGACTGGGTTCTTTCCCGTCAGCGGGCCTGGGGGGTGCCAATTACCGTGCTTGTGAACAGGGAAACGGGTGAAGTTTTGAAGGACGAAGCGGTCAACGCACGTATCTTTGAAGCCTTCCGGAATGAAGGTGCGGATGCATGGTTTGAAGAAGGCGCGACACAGCGTTTCCTTGGTGATGCGTATAATGCTGAGGACTTTGAGAAAGTCGAGGACATCCTTGACGTATGGTTCGATTCCGGTTCAACGCACGCCTTCTGCATGGAACGCCGTGAAGACCTGAACCCGAACCGTAAAGGTCTGGGTGGTGACGACTACGTATTGTATCTTGAAGGTACTGACCAGCATCGCGGCTGGTTCCACTCTTCGCTGCTGGAAAGCTGTGGCACCCGTGGCCATGCGCCATATGATGCTGTGTTGACCCATGGTATGACCACGGACGCGCAAGGCCGCAAGATGTCCAAATCTCTGGGCAACACGGTCGCACCTCAGGACGTCATCAAACAATACGGCGCTGACATCCTGCGTCTGTGGGTTGGTTCTGTTGATTATGCCGAAGATCAGCGTCTTGGTCCTGAGATCATCAAGACCAACACTGATGCCTACCGCAAGATGCGTAACACCCTGCGCTTCATGCTTGGTTCTCTTGGTCACTATGGCGGCGAAGAGATTGCTCTTGCTGACATGGACGAACTGGAACGGCTGATGTTGCACCGTCTGGCTGAGCTGGATGTGCTGGTTCGTGATGCTTATCAGGCCTTCGACAGCAAGCGCGTGTTCTCTGCTTTATTCAATTTTATGACCGTTGAACTGTCCGCGTTCTACTTCGATATCCGCAAGGATGCGCTGTATTGTGATGCTCCATCTTCCACGAAACGCAAAGCCTCTCTTTATGTGATTGAACAGCTGTTTCGTCACCTGACCATGTGGCTGGCACCAATCCTGCCATTCACCATGGAAGAAAGCTGGAGCTACCGTTACGGTGAAGAGACAACTTCTGTTCATCTGCAGCAATTCCCTGCGGTTTCTTCTGCGTGGAGAAACGATGAGCTGGCAACGAAATGGGAAAAGGTTCGGGCGGTGCGCCGTGTGGTCACAGGCGCATTAGAAATCGAGCGCCGTGAAAAGCGGATCGGCTCTTCATTGGAAGCACATCCAACCGTATACATCTCTGACGCGGACCTGATGGCTGCGCTAAACGGCCTGGACGCCGCAGAAATCGCGATCACCTCTCAGCTGAACCTGTCTTCTGACAGTGCCCCGGCGGGTGCATTCACTTTGGAAGATGTTGCTGGTGTTGGCGTTATGCCGGGTCTTGCTGAGGGTAACAAGTGCGCCCGCTCTTGGAAGATCCTGCCAGAAGTTGGTTCAGACGCTGATTATCCTGAGCTGACACTGCGCGATGCGGATGCAATGCGCGAGCTGGATGGCGTGACGGTTTAGGCGAACAATGCGACGAGGGAATTTACCTTGAATAAGCCGAAGTTCTGGGGACGTTACAGTTCCCTCGTCCTCCTCCTGGCCATAGCTGGTCTGGCTGTGGATCAGATTGCCAAGTTCTGGGCTGTCTCTCATTTTTCAGGTACCGGCATTCCTGCAATTCCTGTCGGCCCATTTCTGGATCTGGTCCTGCTCTGGAACAAAGGAATTTCATATGGTTTTTTCCAGCAAACAACTGATCTGGGCCGCTGGGGACTGGCAGCTTTTACCGTTGCTGCCTCGATCTTCATATGGTTCTGGAGTGCGCGTACGAGTAGTCGGCTGGAAGGCTTTTGCCTTGGGCTGGTTCTGTCTGGTGCCCTGAGCAATGGTTTTGATCGCCTCTATTATGGTCAAGTCGTCGATTACCTCTATTTTCATGTTGGGTACTTTTCCTGGTACGTCTTCAATCTTGCAGATGCATGGATTGTTATTGGCGCTACAGGTTTGCTGCTCGACACCTTATTTATTGGCAAAAATAAGAATAGTCGGCCCTAAAACTGCCTAATTCTCAATTATATGTGGGGAATATCGGGTAGTTCCGGGCATAACTACACACTTAGGGCCTTCATGGTTTCGTGATTCCTGTTTTAAGGTGGTATCACTGGATTATGAAGACTATAGATTTCGCAGGCTGTCATTTGACCCGTGATGCCTGTCAAACGACGTTTTGATGGTTGTCGGGAAACAAGGGTAATGAAATTGCAAAGCCGTAGCAAAAAATTCGTTGTTCGGGCCACTTTTGTTTGCGGGTTCTCTCTCGCACTATCCGCCTGCATGACAGGTAACGGTGACTTCGATGATGGTACCAAAAACACTGAATTAAGTATGATGACCGGCGTCTTGAATGTAGTTGGTCTTGAGTCTCAAAAGAACACTGATATCAAGTACAAAGAGCGAGCCCCGCTTGTTATGCCGACACAGGCCGGCGAGCTTCCCCCGCCTGATGACCGCAAGCTTTCTGAGGTTGCTGCCAATTGGCCGGTTGACCGCAGCAGGGAAGAACTTGAAGAGATCCGGGCGTTCTACAAGGTAGAACCCGGTGAGCCTTTGAGCATTGAGCAAATGCGTGGCCACCCTGCGCTGAAAAAAACTGCATCCCGTCCCCGCGATTTCACAGCTGAGAAACGTCAGCAGCAGCTTCTTGACGGTGCGAAGCTTTCTCCGACAGAACTGGCAGCTCTTGGCAAGCGCTATCAGGACGCCCAAAAACTGCTTGGCGGAAGAGATGTGCAAGCTTCGATTTGCGCACCGGGTGACACAAGCTGTACGCCGACACGCAAATACCTGACTGAGCCTCCAGTTGCTTATTCTACTCCGGTCGCGGGCGTTGCCTTTGCAACCCCGGAAGTGGACCAAAGGGAGGAAATTCGCAAAAAACGTGAGGCAGAAGCAATTGAAGATGGCGCTCGTATCGACATGAGCAAGCAGTAAGAACGGCTCTCACTGAGCGTTCCGGGTTTACTGAAAGCCTGAATAAACTATGAAAAAAGCGCGACGATGGTCGCGCTTTTTTCATTATATCTGCAATAGATTACGAATAATTCACGAGGAGATTAACCTCAATCAAGGTATAGGTAGAGCAGCTGTATCCTGCTCATCTTAAAGGGAGCCCCTACGTGACCGGTCGATCTCTCGTGCTTAAAGCCGTCGCTTTGAGTCTGGTTGTTTTCGCAAGCTCAGTATTGCCCGTGGCTGCGGATACAACAGGGAAAGCTTCAATCGAAGACTTTTCAAAAATACATATCGGTGGAACCGATGTTTCCCAAACCACTCTCGACAATGGGCTTCAGGTGGTTGTCATTCCTGATCGACGCGCCCCTATTGTGACCCATATGGTGTGGTACCGCGTTGGTGGGGCCGATGAAGAACCAGGGAAATCGGGCCTCGCGCATTTTCTTGAACATCTCATGTTTAAGGGAACCAGTAATGCACCAGAGGGCGAATTCTCCAGGATGGTTGCTCAGGTCGGAGGTCAGGAAAATGCCTTCACATCTCAGGATTATACGGCCTACTATCAGCAGGTTGCCAAAGAGCATCTGGAAATGGTGATGGGCTACGAGGCGGACCGTATGTCCAACCTGATCCTGACTGAAAAGCAGGTTAATCCAGAGCGGGATGTGGTGCTTGAGGAGCGTTCTCAGCGGGTGGACCGTAGTCCTGCGGCCAGACTTTCTGAGACGTTCGATCAGGTTCTGTTTCCGAACAGCCCCTACGGTATTCCGGTGATTGGTTGGAAAGACGAGGTTCAGGCTCTGAACAAAGACGATGCAATCGCGTTTTACGACAAGTATTATACGCCCAATAATGCCATCCTGATTGTTGCGGGTGATGTGACCTTTGAAGAAGTTCTGGTCCTCGCCAGGAAGACTTATGGCAAGGTTAAGCAACGGGCGGAACCGGGGCCACGTGATCGTCCGCATGTCCAGATCGTACCGGGTAATCGCGAAGTCAGTCTTCAGAGTGATCAGGTCGTGCAGCCAAGCCTGCAACATGGCTGGATCGTCCCAAGTGCGACCACCGCTGATCCGGGCGAGTCTGAAGCTCTTGAAGTACTTTCAGACATCCTGGGTGGTAGTGCCAACAGCCGGCTTTACAAAGCTTTGGTAGTTGAAGATGAACTGGCGACCAGTGCCGGGGCATGGTACCAGTCCACCGCTTTAGATGACACCCGCCTCATTCTTTACACTTCTCCCAAAGATGGTGTTGAGCTGGAGGAGCTGGAAAAACGTGCGTTGGCCATCGTGAACGATATTCTTGAGAACGGTGTGACTGCTGAGGAAGTTGAGCGTTCCAAGCGCTCTATGCTGGCCTCTGCCATTTACGCACAGGACAAACAGGACGTTCTGGCTCGTATCTTCGGGACAGCTCTGACCACAGGTGGTTCCGTTGAAAAAGCCCAGACCTGGCCTGCACGCGTTGCCAGGGTGACACCTGAACAGGTTCAGGCAGTTGCCCAGAAGTATCTTCATGAAACCAGCGTGGCAAGCTATCTGATGCCAGCTGCAAAACCTGAAAATACAGAGTGAGAGGTACGCTCCATGAAAGCTAAAGTTCTTATGGCGACTTCTGCCTCCGCTTGCGGAACGGCAGCAAGTCTGTTTGCATTGCTGGCTCTGTCATTCCTGTTCATGACCACCTTCGTGCAGAACAGTCAGGCCATCGAAATCCAGGAGGTTAAGAGCCCCGGCGGTATTACAGCATGGCTTGTTGAAGATTACACTGTGCCCATCATCGCACTGAACTTCGCATTTGCGGGCGGAAGTTCTCAGGATCCAGATACCAAGCTGGGCGTGACAAACCTTTTGAGTACGATGCTTGATGAAGGAGCGGGTGATCTGGATTCGCAGGCTTTTCAGCGACGTATTGAAGACCTGACCATGAGTCTGACCTTCAGCTCTGGCCGTGATTTCTTCTATGGAACTTTCCAGAGCCTGCAGGCCAATAAGGATCACACCTTTGAGATGCTTCGTCTGGCGGTGAATGAACCGCGCTTTGACACTGTTCCGCTTCAGCGGATGAAAGCCCAGACAATTTCTGGCATTCGCCGCAGCCTGAAGCTCCCTGATGCACTCGCTGGCCTGAATTTGTCCAGGACTATCTTCCCGAACCACCCCTATGGCCGCCCAGGCCGGGGGACAGAGGATACAGTATCCAAGCTGACTTCCGATGATCTGAAAACACAGCGCGAAAAGATCTTTGCAAAAGACTCTTTGAAGATTGGTGTTGTGGGAGCTATTAGCGCTGATGAGTTGACCGGTGTTCTGGACAAAGTCTTTGCCGACCTGCCAGAAAATGGTGATCTGGTTGACATCGCGAACGCGGAGCCAGTGACAGACAAGGCTGTTCATGTTGACTTTGAAAGCCCGCAGACCTCCATTCAGTTTGCTCTGCCGGGCTATGAGCGTCATGATCCGAAGTTCATGCCTGCGTTCGTGATGAATCACATTCTGGGTGGCGGCACATTCTCCTCCTGGCTCTATGACGAGATTCGCGAGCAGCGTGGTCTGGCATATTCCGTTGGCTCTTATCTGGTTCCTTACAAGCATGCAGCGTTACTGATGGGTTCCACGGGTACTCGCCCGGACAAAGCTGGCGAAGCGATAGATATCATCAGGAAGCAGATGGTGCGTATGGCGCAGACCGGTCCGACACCGACAGAGCTTGAAGAAGCAAAGTCTTATCTGACTGGCAATTATCCTCTTAACTTTGACAGCTCCAGCAGCATTGCCCGTCAGCTGACCGGCATTCAGGCCCAGGAGCTGGGCATTGACTACATCGACAAACGCAATGAGATGGTCGAATCTGTAACATTGGAAGGCGTTCGCGAGGTTGCTCAGGACCTGTTTGACGGTGTTGAACCAACCTTTGTTACAGTTGGTAAGCCACTGAACTAGAGTGCGTTCCGTTTGATTAGCCTCAATCAAACACCAAGGGTTCGCTCTAACTCTCAAAACTGAAAACCTGCCGACTGGAGAGTCGGCAGGACCGACCCTCGCAATGAATTATTGCCGCAGCACACAGGCGTGCGTGTTCTTAACACTCACAACAACTTTTTGTTGACCTGGGTCAGCTTGCAGCCAGCCTATGGAAAATCAAAGAGACGCGCTGATGAAAATCAGCACGCCTCTTTCTTTAGCGGGCGTGGGTTGGGCGCACCTTGCAGAACGTCTGCACGAACCGGACGTGGCGGCGAGAACAGGAAGCCCTGCGCACAGCGGATATCCATTTCAAGAAGCTCCAGAACAGCGCTTTCGCTCTCCACGTGATCCACGATCAGCTCAATGCCATAGCGCTGTAACAGGCTGCCGAAGTCCGCCGGATGGATGTTACTCTTTGAAAGCTCATCTTCATGCAACAACAGGCGGGATGCATGCAGCTTTGCAAAGCGGAAGCCGCGATCAGCCAAGGCACGGAAGTTCATGCGCAGGTCTGTGATGCGATCAACAGAGAACCTGAACCCCAGCTCAGCCAGAGCAGCGAGGCTTTCATATTCAATTGCACTCATCACAGCTACATCAGCCTGCGAGAACTCGAAGATCAGCAGTTCTGAGTAGGTGTCGTTGGCACGTACAAACTCCAGAAAGCCCGGGAAAAAGTTCTCATCCATGAGTGTGCTTGGCGACAGGTTACAGAACAGGCCAGCTTCTCTGTTGCGGGTTGCCAGACGCTTGAGAATCTGAAGGGAGCGGAACAACAGGATGTTGTCGATCGCAGGCATCTGTCCGGTCCGGTCCGCTTCCTGCAGGAACTCGATTGGCTCCAGCGTATCGCCATTTGCTTTACGCAGGCGTGTCAGAGCTTCGTAGTAACGAACGCGGCGCTGCGGTAATGTCACGATTGGCTGGAGATAGAGATCCACCCTGCCCGCTTCGATACTTGCGCGGATTTCTTCTGCCAGAGCAGCGTTGGGATGGTTCATGCGCGGGGCTGCCGGGCGCTTCATATCAGGCGCACGTGTCTCAACAAATGACTCGTGCACTGCAGCCATTGACTGGCCCGCGCCTGTTGCAAAAGCTGCCGCTGCCTGACTGGCCAGGTCAGCAGAGGGTTCTTTCAGCGCTTGTGGCGAGGCCAGACGTTGAGCTGGTTGAGGCTGAAGCCGTGCTTGCCTAGTGCGCTGGTCCTCAATGGCGATGCCCTGATCCTCAATCCGGGTTTCCATGTCAGCCATGGCTTCGGCCATCTGCTTGACCAGAGAGCCGATTACTTCCACTTCCGCGAACAGCGGGTCGATCTCTTCCCGTGTGCGGCGCGGAATGTCGTGCTCGACGCCAGTTAGGCGACCTTCGAGGTTTCCGACATCATCATCGATAACTGCGATCCGCTCTTCCAGGCGATTGACAGCTTCAGATACTGCTGATTTTTCCTGAGAGCGGATCAACATGAAGTGTATGAAGATCATGCTGCACATCACTGTGAATGAAACGGTGATGGCTTCGCCAACCGGACGCGCAAAAAGATAGACCATCACAGTGCCGCAAGAGGCCGCAATGGCTGAAATAGAAAACAATATGGAAATGTTCGCCAAGCGCGTCATAACCTCAAGAGTACCTGTTAGTCCGAATCACAAAATACATACCTGAATTTTGCTGCATTTACTGAGTTCCTTCGAAGTCTATACCCATTATATTTCTTGGGAAAACCCGTGTTGTCCCCGCAAGAATGGCAGGAGAGCCACATATATCATCAGCACATACGATTTTCTTCATAATCCCGAGCTGAACTTAAGTGCACTATTGTGCGGAACTGCGTTATTTATCTGCCAAGAAAGCTGGCCGAAGCGTTCTGAGCATAAGATATTAACCGCATAATGGAATGAACCTCGAAAACGAAAAGGGTTTGTTTACCCTGATTGCACAAACTCAGGGCGTCGAGCAAATATCGACCTGATTTATTGATTTTCGAGGTTGCCTGCCAATGGAATCCCCCAAAGCTACCAATAGGTTTTTGAACGCCTGTGTCGTGGACACTAATCGTGCAGAGGCTCGCAAAACCAGCAGTGCTTTGTCGAAGCATATTACCAGCGGACAACCTGCGCATATTCTTGCCAGCAAAGAACATGCCGTCGCCTTTTTGCGGCATACCCCAGTCAATATAGTTATTGTCGATCTTGAATGCATAGGAGGAGAAGCCGAGCTTTCTGAAATTGTAGCTGCTGCTCCACGCGCGGTTATGATTGCGGTCAGCGCCAAGGGTTCTGTGAGCCGTGCGTTGAATGCAATGCGTAACGGTGCCCATGACTTTCTGACTAGGCCATACACAAGCGAAGTGCTTTTGGAGAAACTTGAAGCGCATCTCGGTGTCTTCAGAAGAATCGCACCCTCCCCTTCACTTCCAGCCACGGCTGGCCCTGAGGCACTTGCCTCTGACATCTCGTCAGGAACAACCGCACAATTTGAAGGATTTGTTGGCGCCTCCAGCCTTATGCAAAGCGTTTATGCACAGATCAACCGGATGGCGACCTCTAACGCACCAGCCTTCATCACAGGAGAATCAGGTACAGGCAAAGAACTGTGTGCACAGGCCCTGCATGCCAGATCTGCACGCAAAGCCGGGCCTTTTGTCGCAATCAACTGTGGAGCGATTCCGGCCAATCTGATGGAGTCTGAGATCTTCGGTCATGCACGCGGTGCCTTTACCGGAGCAGATGAAGCCAGAACTGGTGCAGCTGAGCTCGCCGACGGGGGAACTCTGTTCCTTGATGAAATTGGCGAGGTGGAACTCTGCCTGCAGAGCAAGCTTTTGCGTTTCCTTCAAACCGGCTCTATCCAACGGGTTGGAGAACACAAACCACGCTCGCTGGATCTACGCGTTGTTTGTGCTACGAACAGAGATCCTAAAACAGAGATCACAGCTGGCCGCTTCCGTGAGGATCTGTTCTATCGCCTTCATGTCCTGCCAATCCGTCTGCCTGCTCTTCGTGAGCGCCGGGAAGACATACCTTCGCTTGCTCAAACCTTTCTGAAGAGGTATGCAGAAGAGGAAAACCGCAATCTTCAGCGATTCTCGACCTATGCTGAGGCGCTTTTGCTGCAGCACAACTGGCCAGGCAATGTGCGCGAACTGGAGAATGTCATTCGCCAGCTTGTGGTCATGAATGACGGCAATGAAGTCACTGAAGTCATGCTCTCCCCCTTGCTGCGTGAACAGGCCGTTCCCGTTTTTTCTGACATTGCTTTCAGCACAGGTGAACCAAAGCCTCCCCTGGCGCGGTCTGTCGAACCGCTCTGGTTTCAGGAAAAGCAGATCATCGAGACCACGCTTGAGACTTTTGATGGCAACATTGCTCTTGCAGCTGCTGCCCTGGAAATCAGCCCCTCTACCATCTACCGGAAGAAACAGTCTTGGGCGGAGCGTGTCGGTTCATAGTCGCTCGCCCGGAAATTGCTTAACCATAGCACGAGGGTTGTCTTGACGACACATATCTAAGCTGCCTCAGGAAATGGGCAGTATTGTCTCCCTAAAAATTAAGAGGTATACCACCGCCAGGAAACAGGTGAGTACCGCAGATATTGTGTTCTGCTGTTATTATCTGCGTATTCTTAACCCGAAAATCGGCTTCCACTTTTCGGAACTACGCGCCAGGGGGCTAACAATGCCATTTACAGTGAAAGGGATGTCAGCTTATGCAAAAGCTGCCGCCTGTTCCATTTTTTCAGTTACTTTGTTGGGAAGTGCTGCATTCGCTGAAGATACAGCGCACCGGATGCTGAGTTTAAATCCGCTCAGGATGCCTACACCATCGCCTGGCAGCAGCAGCCGCTCGCTTTTACGGCAACAAAATTCATCGCATTTCCAGCTGAAAGTTATGGTGCTTACACACCTTTGGACACTGCCGAATTCCAGAGCGGTGATCCACTGACCGTTTACGCTGAGCCTGTTGGCTTCGCTTATAAAGAGATGGACGGCACATATGCGATTGATCTGAGCGTAGATTTTGAGCTGCGCAACACCACTGGTCAGGTACTTGCTTCTCAAGATAGTTACACCGCCTTGCATACCGTGAGCTTTAATCTGATCCGTGAGTATCAGACATCTCTGAGTTTTAACCTAAAAGGGTTACAAGCCGGAAACTATGTGCTTAAGGTGCAGTTTAACGATGAGAACTCAGGAAAATCCGGCAGCTTTGAGCTTCCGTTTTCCCTTAAGGAAACGCCTCTTCAGAACAAGAGTCTGAAGGCTTCCTCTTAAAGTTCAAAAGCTGGCTTTGATCTTATAGCCAGCTTTTTTATTGTCCTGATTCTTGAAGAACCCGTACAGGGATCACAAACAGTCCCTTCCTCCAGGTTGCGTTAAAATTGCACCCGGCTTGCCCCGGTTTTTCGCGATATTTCTATATTATTTTTCGCATCAGATTATTTTTTTGCTGTTCTCTCCTTGACTATACCGGAACGCCAAACTACATCATTTTACGGTTGTTAGCACTCTGCCTTTGGGAGTGCTAATCACTGTGGAGCCGAAAGGTTTCACCCACTCTCAAAGTTTTAACCTTCGCGTCCGGGCGTTGCCTAAATGGGGCGCTCGCGAATGAGAGGAAGAGCCAATTATGAAGTTTCGTCCGCTACACGACCGTGTTGTCGTTCGCCGTATCGAGTCTGAAGAAAAGACTGCTGGTGGCATCATCATCCCTGACACAGCAAAAGAAAAGCCTCAGGAAGGCGAAGTTATTGCTGTTGGCGCAGGCGCACGCAAAGACAACGGCGAGCTGATTGCTATCGACGTTAAAGCCGGTGACCGCGTTCTGTTCGGCAAATGGTCCGGTACTGAAGTCAAAATCGACGGCGAAGACCTTTTGATCATGAAGGAATCCGACATCATGGGTATCCTGGCTTAATTCCAGGCCACAGTTGAGACCCTACGATTCCTTCTGTCATTCAAGAAATTAAGTGAGACAAACAAATGGCTGCAAAAGAAGTCAAGTTCAGTTCTGACGCTCGCGAAAAAATGATCCGCGGTGTAGATATCCTTGCAAACGCTGTAAAAGTAACACTCGGCCCTAAAGGTCGTAACGTTATTTTAGACAAATCTTTTGGCGCACCGCGCATCACTAAAGATGGCGTTTCTGTTGCAAAAGAAATCGAACTTGAAGACAAGTTCGAAAACATGGGCGCACAGATGGTGCGTGAAGTTGCTTCCAAAACCAACGACATCGCTGGTGACGGTACAACAACTGCCACGGTTCTGGCACAGGCTATTGTTAAAGAAGGTGCAAAGTTTGTTGCTGCCGGCATGAACCCAATGGACCTGAAACGCGGCGTAGACATGGCAACTGCAGCTGCTGTTGCAGACCTGACCGCCCGTTCCAAATCTATTTCTTCTACTGACGAAGTAGCGCAGGTTGGCACTATCTCTGCTAACGGTGACACGCAAATCGGTGAAGATATTGCTGAGGCAATGCAGCGCGTGGGCAACGAAGGCGTTATTACCGTTGAAGAAGCAAAGTCTCTTGAGACTGAGCTTGAAGTTGTTGAGGGCATGCAGTTCGACCGCGGTTACCTGTCTCCATACTTCGTAACCAACGCTGAAAAGATGATTGCTGATCTGGAAAAGCCACTCATTCTCCTGCACGAGAAAAAGCTGACCAACCTGCAGCCACTTCTGCCTATTCTTGAAAGCGCTGTTCAGTCTTCCCGTCCACTGCTGATCATTGCAGAAGACGTAGAAGGTGAAGCACTGGCGACTCTCGTTGTTAACAAACTGCGTGGCGGCCTGAAGATTGCTGCTGTTAAGGCTCCTGGTTTCGGTGACCGTCGTAAGGCAATGCTGGAAGACATCGCAATCCTGACTGGTGGCACTGTGATCTCTGAAGATCTCGGCATCAAGCTGGAAAACGTGACCATCGACATGCTCGGCACTGCAGACAAGGTGAACATTTCCAAAGAGACCACCACCATTGTTGACGGCGCTGGCGACAAAACTGAAATCCAGGCACGCGTCAGCCAGATCAAAGCTCAGATCGAAGATACTTCTTCTGACTACGACCGCGAAAAGCTTCAGGAACGCCTTGCAAAGCTCGCAGGTGGTGTTGCAGTCATCCGCGTTGGTGGTGCAACTGAAGTAGAAGTTAAAGAGAAAAAAGACCGCATCGACGATGCCCTGAACGCAACACGTGCTGCGGTTGAAGAAGGTATTGTGCCAGGTGGTGGTTGTGCTCTGCTTCGTGCAAAAGCGGCAGTTGAGAAGGTATCTTCCGAAAACGTTGACATTGAAGCTGGTATCAAGATCGTTCTTCGCGCTCTTGAATCCCCACTTCGCCAGATCGCTGAAAACTCCGGCGTTGAAGGTTCTATCGTTGTCGGCAAGATCCAGGACAACATTGCGGATGAGACCTTCGGCTTCAACGCGCAGACCGAAGAATACGTCAACATGATTGAAGCTGGCATCATTGATCCAACTAAGGTTGTTCGTACTGCTCTTCAGGATGCTGCATCTGTAGCTGGCCTGCTGATCACAACCGAAGCAATGGTTGCCGAATTGCCTAAGAAAGATGCAGGCTCTGCCATGCCTCCAATGGACGGCGGCATGGGCGGTATGGGTGGTATGGGCTTCTAAGCCAGACCAATCAACGCTTATGAGAATTAGGGCGTCCCTCGGGGCGCCCTTTTTTGTAAGCAAAATTTAAAGACCTCCACCTATGGTGGAGATCTTTAAATTTGCATTGTCACAAATGTATTCAGCTTGGAATTAATGAGTTATACCGATCTGCATAATCATTGACCTGTTATTGCCCAGTCCCGTGATGCAATTGTTTTGATCCGCCCTGTTTCAGCGATTAATCG
>CANNAV010000050.1:2500-23583 GCA_947502585.1 uncultured Pseudovibrio sp. | reverse complement strand
CGAAAATACTTCGATATGGACGAATTTCATGAGTGGATCGCGCTACGACAAGAGGAAAAAAAGACAAAAACTACATCCAGATCTGATCAACCCGCCAAACCTGAAATCCGAATTTACAGCAGACCTGGGACTTGACCGCAGACAAAATTTTTACCACAACCCGTCGGTTCTTTTCCTGATAAAATTCTGCCTTAGCCTAAGTCACAGGTAAACCTACGAATGAAAGGGGCATATAATACGCCCAATGGGAGGCCTTATATGAATATCGATAGTATCCAGGATGTAAGCTGCCTGCCTTTCACCGCCTTTGGGCCTGAAAGCGCAGAACCAGTTATTCTCATCCATGGCTTTGGTGGCGACGCCAGCACATGGCGCAATATTCAAATTCAGTTAGAAAACAAACGTCGTACAATCGCGTTTGATCTGCCTGCTCACGGGCGAGCATTGTCCGATTTTGAACCATGCAATGCGGTGGGTTCCGCAAAAGCCGTCGTGAAATCCCTCGACGCGCTGAAACTCGACCGCGTGCATCTGGTCGGTCACAGCATGGGCGGTGCAGTTGCAACACTGATCGCCATGCGCGGCCCGGAACGCATCGCAAGCCTCACTTTGCTTGCTCCGGGCGGTTTTGGACCAGAGATCAACGCAAAGCTGCTGCGCCGTTACGCGGTTAGCCAAACAGGAGCAGAACAACAGGTACTGCTGGAACAGTTTGTTGGTCTTGAGTTCGAACTTCCGAAGAAACTGGCCGACTATGTGGCCACGCAGCGCTCCACAAAGGGTGCTGCCGAAGCGTTGACAGCTGTGTCAGGCCTTATCCTGGAAGGGGAGAGGCAGGGCGTACTGCCAACCGGGAAGCTCGGCGAACTGCCAATGCCAATCAAGGTGATCTGGGGTACGCAGGACAAGATCTTGCCAGCCCGCCAGTGCCATAAACTGCCCGGGCCAATCGCCTGCCACGTTTTTGATCATGTCGGCCATATGGTTCACATGGAAATCCCGCAGGAAGTGGTCCGACTCATCCTAGAAAACACCCGTTAAAACCAATATCCCACCTTTATGGTGGGATCTTCGAAAAAAAGCGTGCCGGAAAACCTTTCTGGTGCGCTTCTACAGTCATTAACTTAAGCTGGCGGGAGCAAGCCGTCTTTCCACTCTTGCCCAATTACCCGCCGCGCCATCATGTGAGAGCGTGGATGATTGATGCTATCAACGGCGATCAGCCTGCCCTTTTCCAGATACGCGACATAGAAGCTATCGGAACTTATATCTCCGACAAGCACTGCCTCATCATATCCATTAGACAATCCAGCTATCTGCAGTTTAATATGGTACTGATCAGACCAGAACCAGGGCAGCGGGTCATAGTTATGACCGTGATAATGGTCAGGATCGGTCAATGCAGCGGCAACCGTTTTTGCCTGATCAATCGCATTTTGAACACTCTCCAGACGAATGCTGCGGCCATAGCGCTCTGAGTAGAAACGAACACAATCACCACAGGCAAAAATATCTTCATCTGATGTCTGCCCTGCCCCATCAACCAGAATGCCATCGTCTACGTCCAGACCAGCCGCCTCAGCCAGCTCTGCATTCGGTATGGCTCCAACAGCAGAAAGCACCAGATCACACGAAATTTCACTGCCATCAGCAAGTTTCACGAAAGAAACCTTACCGTCAGCCCCTTCAATGCTGGTCGCATCGGTTCCGCAAAAAAGCTCTGCTCCGTTGATGGAGTGCAACCTATGGAAGAAGGATGAGATGTCGGGCGAAACCACACGCTTCAACAGACGTTCCTGTGCTTCCAGCACTACAACATCCAGCCCCATGCGTTTGGCAACAGCCGTCACTTCCAAGCCAATATAACCACCACCGATAACAACCAGTTTCTTGCCCGGCACAAAGAATTGCCTGATGAACTCCACATCATCGAGAGAGCGAAGCGTCACAACGCCTTCCAGATCAGCGCCCGGCAATGGCAAATCGCGAGCTCTTGTTCCGGTTGTCAGCAGCAGCTTTTCCCAGCTCACTTCTTCGCCGTCAGCCAGTGTGATGCTTTTCTTTTCCAGATCAATGCGGTCGACATGTGCATTAACCTTCAGATCGATACTGTTAGCCTGATAGAACGCCTCAGGACGAATAAACAACGCATCCGGTTCCACATCTCCGCTCAGGAGCTTTTTGGAGAGCGGTGGGCGTTGATAAGGTGGCTGAGGCTCATTTCCAAGCATCACAAGCTCACCTGCATATCCCTTTTGTCGAAGAGTTTGCGCGGCCTGCACACCAGCTTGCCCAGCGCCCACCACAACAATTTTATTAATCATTCTCAAAACCCGTATTAGCCCCAGACTAACAACACAACCGATCCGTGTTGTCTGCTTTACTCAACAAACCCGTACCGCAAAGCAATGTGGCGCTTAACTTTGTTGAAAACCAGAGCCAGTGCCACTTTTAAAATGACAATTTGTGGAGATCTCAAGAATGTATCTCTGGAAAGTACTCAGCGGTTTTCAGATGAAGATCCGCCGGGCAAAATTTCTGAAGCAGTTTAATTCCATCAAAATGAAGACAGCTGCTTTAAGCAGCCCGCACTTTTTCAAGGAATGCACCAACAGTCTTATTGATGTGATCTGCCTGACGAGAAAGCGCATCTGCAAGATCAGATACGGTCCCGCCGGTGCTGCGTACATTGCTGGACGCATTTTCAACCATCTGCATTGCACTTGCCCCTTGCTGTGCGCTCTGAGTTGCGTCTGCCACATTCTCAGTAATCGACTGTATGGCTACGTTCTGCTGCTCAACTGACGCCGCAACAGCCGCCGCGATCTGGCTCATCTCGTGAATAACATCACTCACATCACTAATAGCGCCAACCGCTTCTTCAGATGCTTCCTGAATGGAACGGACCTGTTGTGCAATTTCTTCTGTTGCCTGAGAAGTCTGGTTTGCCAGCATCTTCACTTCAGATGCCACCACAGCAAATCCTTTGCCGTGCTCACCTGCACGGGCTGCTTCAATGGTTGCGTTCAGAGCAAGCAGGTTCGTCTGGTTCGCGATATCACGAATAAGCCCAACAGCTTCGCCAATACGATTTGCGGCAGCGCTCAGCAGGTTCATGGTTCCAGCTGTTGCCTTTGACCCTTCAACCGCACGGTCTGCAACACCGGTAGACTGAGCAGCCTGTCCTGCTATCTCATTAATAGACATGGCCAGTTCTTCGGTTGCTGCGGATGCACTGGAAACATTCTCAACCGCACTTTCAACCGCACGCCCCGCAGTCCCAGCTTCTTTCGATACATTATCAGCAGCTGTTCCCACATCAGTAGATGCTTCGCCAAGCCCATACGCAGCGTTATGCAGACTATTCAACGCCTCAGCAACGGTCTTTTCAAATCCGATAATGAGATTATCAACCTGCTCAGCACGAGCTTGTTTCTCAGCATTTTCACGATTCTGAAGATCACTCAGTTTGCGGCGCTCTTCAATGTTGTCGCGAAACACCTGCAGGGTCTGCGCCATGGCGGAAATTTCTTTACCGCCTTTATTGAGAGGAATTATGGCTGACAAATCATTCTTTGCCAGCAATCCCATAGCGCTGCGCAGAGCGTTCAGGTTCCGTAAAATACCCAGGATCAGCAGCGAACCAAGGAAGAAAAGACCAAACGCAATTCCACCAGTTGCGACGCCCAGATTAAGGTTAACTTGCTGTGTTATCGCTGTCAGACGCGCTTCAGCCTCTTTCGCTCCCTGCTTAGCAGAGTTTTTCAACTCTTCCAGACGCGGCGGTAAAAGGTTAAACAGGTTCGCAAGCAGCTCAGAACTCGTTGCCCGCTTCTCATAGGCCTTGGAGAAAGCCTCGAACGTCTTTTTATAGGCCACCATATTGGTTTTGACCTTCTCAGCAACAGCGGGGTCAATCTGTGCCTGAGCAAGTGAGCGCTCATAGCGGGAGAACGCCACTTCAAACGCACCCAGGGCGTTTTGACTGCCGGTTAACGCATAGTCCAACTGCGAACGTGCCAGATCACTGAATGTATTCATCAGCTTCAGCGTATTGGGGTCTTTGCTGCGTATGTATTTTCTTTTGACAGCGGTTTCAGCCTGAGAAAGTGTGGCTGACAGTTCTTTTTGCAAACCACGGTCAGCATCATATCCAAGCGTGGATTGATAGCCGTTCAACATCTCAAAGGCACCATTGATTGCTTCAATCGTATCCCGAGCATCCGAAATTTCGAGAATATAATCCATTGCAACCGGAAGTGCACTCAGCTCCTGCAACTCGGTCAGAGCCTCACCAACCAAAGTGACGAATCTACTTTTCAGGTTGTTGCTCGGCACATTCTCATAATCTTTCTGAGTCGACTGCAACACACCTGCAGTGATTGCGATCGTCTGGCTCAACTCCGCAAGTTCGGCGTATTCTCTCGACTGCTGAAAAGCTGCTTCCGTTTCCTGCTGGCTCCAAAGATAAAGAAAACCAACGATACCAAATCCGATAAGTGTCAGAATACCAAGAGCAATTGCTCGAAATCGAATACTCACATTCCGAGTTAACGAAAATACTTTATTTCCCGCAAAAGAAATAGCCCGCTTCCAAATTACTCCCATCGGAGGCCCCTCAACCGATATATTTACCAATCGTATTTTTTACTGCTCACAGATATACGTTCAAATCATTTAAAGATTACAAATAATGAATCGACAATTTACTTTGTTTCTAACTTCACCTTGCGTCATGTGCTAAGGACGAATAAAATTAAGACACACCATGCCCACACTTACCAAACTTGTTCCCGTTATTTTTGTTTTGCTCTGGTCGACCGGTTTCATCGGCGCCCGCCTCGGAGCACCTTATTCAGAGCCCTTCGCGTTTTTGAGTCTCCGCTTTCTACTCGTCCTGCCACTGATGGGCATAATCCTCTGGTTGTCTGGCAAAAGCTTTGCTTTGACGCGTCAGCAGGTCCTCCACGCCATTATTACCGGCATGTTCATGCATGGTATCTATCTTTCTGGGGTGTTCTGGGCCATCGATAACGGCATGCCTGCAGGCGTAACCGCTCTTATCACCGGTCTGCAGCCTTTCATCACAGGCACCCTCGCCTACTTCCTGCTGAAGGAAAACGTGACACTGCGTCAGTGGATCGGCCTTGCCGCCGGGTTTCTTGGCATTCTATTAGTCATTCTGCCCAGAATGGGAAGCGGCGTTGCACAGATCCCGCTCTGGACTGTGGCAGCATCTTTCATCGCAAGCCTTGGCATAGCCTTCGGCACCACATGGCAAAAGCGTCAGCCAAAAGGCACAGATCTGCTCACAGGCATCTTCTACCAATATTTCGGCGCACTGCTGATAACACTACCGCTGTCTATGACTGAAAGCTGGGTCATCACCTGGTCAGGAGATATGATCTTCGCACTGGCATGGCTGGTCATTGTGCTGTCCGTGGGCGCGATCCTGCTGCTCATGTACTTGCTCCGGCACGGGGCCGCGTCAACAACAGCAACAATGTTCTACCTGACCCCCGTCGCAGCAGCAGTTGAAAGCTATTTCCTTTTCGGAGAGATACTCAACATCATTCAGTTGATTGGCATGGCAATCGTTGTGGTAGCAATCGCAGTGTGTCGGCCAAAGCAAAAGGCTTAAGCTCAGTCTTAACTATCAGAATCAGAACCAGGGTTGGCCTCAGCACGCTGGTTCACTCGGCGAACACACATCAGCGCTGCATTAAACTCGCCACCGAGAATAAAAATGACGGCAGTCAGATACATAAAGATGATGGCCGTCATGATACCGGCAAGCCCGGCGTACAAAGACACATAGTTCGCCCATCGCGCCAGATATGCACCAAAGGCTGTACCAGCAACAATCCAGAGGATCATAGTCAGCACAATGCCGGGCAATACCTCAGGAAAACGACGTCGTCCAGCCGGCAGGTACATATGGGCTGCAAGCAACGCAGACATCAGCAGTAGCGATGTGACGCCATAGCGGACTATATTCGCCTTGTAGCTGAACTGCTCCATAACTGGCGCCAGATGAACAGCCCACTCCCAGGCCAGCGGGCCAAACACGATCAGGAACGTGGAAACCATCAGAACAGCCGTTCCGATCAAAACCGCCAGAATGGATTGGGTCCGGCAGAAAAACCAATTACGTGTATCTCGAACACGATAAGCACGGTTCAAGCCAACTCTCATCGCCTCAACGCCATTGGACGAGAACCATAACGTGACAACCACACCAAAAGTCAGCAAATCACCACGCGGCTGTGTCAGCACAGCTTTGATCTCACCGGAAACCGGTCCGGCTACTCGTTCGGGCCAGACGTCAAAGATCAGCTCTGTCGCACTTTGTGCGACCGAGTCCAGACCAAGAAAACCGGAGAACGCTGCCACGAAAATCAGAAAGGGAAACAGGGCCATCAACGATGACAAGGCCACATGGCTTGCCACTGCATAGCCATCATCAGAGTTGAAATGCCCAAGAGCATCTGCAAGAACCTGATACGATTTTTCCCAAAGGCCGCGCTTCTTCATAGAACTGATCTGATCTGGTCTGTCTCTTTATTAGTTTCAAGCTGGATAATAGACGGGACTTCAAGAAATATTTATGAAGAAAGCCCCCACCTTTAGGGCATTGCACAAATAAATATCCCATTTAAGTTTGCGGTGCACAATAGCCGAGTGGATTGAGGGAGGCAAGCCGTGTCGGATACGGTCAATACAATAGAACAAGCAGACGCACCATCGAAAGAAATACGTGCTCATGCACTACGCTCTCTTGAAGCTCTGCTAACCATCGCGCGTAAAAACGTGAAACGCCGCGTGCTCAAAGACGGGCGAATTGCCTCCGCTCTCATGGAGCAGGAACAGCGCGCTACCCACGGTCTTGCCTGGCTTGCAACGTATGTGGAAGCCCTCAGGCAGCTCAATGCATACGGCGAACGATTGGAAACCGGAGGCACCTTGGGTGAAGTGGAAAGCCTGATCCTGCGCATTGGCCTGGCAGAATACACCGCACAGGTCTTCGGTGGCCTGCCAATGAACCAAGGCGAAATCCTTCGTCTCTCAGATCTTGGCATCAGCCGGAGTGAAGCCAACAATCATTTCACAGAAGCTGTTGAAGCAGTCATTGCTGACGGTGCCCAACCTGCCCTGCGCATGCGTCTTGCAGAACTCATACAGTATGCGGAAGGCCAGTCCACGATCGGAGCGACTGGACTGGACGAGACCTACGAGCAAATTCGCGAGGAAATGCGCAAGTTTGCCGAGGCAAAGGTCACCCCGTTTGCCCACCAATGGCACCTGAAAAACGAATACATCCCTCTTGAGATCATTAATGAAATGGCGGAGATGGGCGTATTTGGTCTGACGATCCCGGAAGAATTCGGTGGCATGGGTCTTGGCAAAGAATCCATGTGCGTGGTCTCAGAGGAACTCTCGCGCGCCTACATCGGCGTCGGCTCTCTTTGCACCCGCTCCGAAATCGCAGCTGAACTCATTCTGGCCGGCGGCACGCAAGAGCAAAAAGCAAAATGGCTGCCGCGCATCGCCGCTGGCAAAACGCTGCCAACAGCCGTCTTCACCGAGCCGAACAACGGCTCCGACCTCGCCTCGTTAAAAACACGTGCGGCTAAAGAGGGCGACACATGGAAAGTTTCCGGCAACAAAACATGGATCACACACCCGGTCCGGGCCGACATCATGACCCTGCTCACCCGCACCAAACCGGAGGAGCCAGGGTACAAAGGCCTTTCTATGTTCATCGCGGAAAAGCCACGCGGAACAGATGAAGAGCCGTTCCCGGCAGAAGGCATGTCAGGTGGTGAGATTGAGGTTATCGGTTACCGTGGCATGAAGGAATACGAAATCGCCTTCGACGGTTTTGAGATTAAAGACGAAAACCTGCTGGGTGGGGTAGAAGGGCAAGGCTTTAAACAGCTCATGCAGACATTCGAGTCTGCCCGCATTCAAACCGCAGCCCGTGCCATTGGTGTGGCTCAATGCGCTCTGGATCTCGGCTTGCGCTATGCGCAGGAGCGTGTCCAGTTTGGCAAATCACTCATAAACTTCCCGCGCGTTTCAGACAAGCTCGCGATCATCGCCTGCGAGACCATGATCGCACGTCAGCTCACCTACTTCTCTGCGTGGGAGAAAGACAGCGGCAGACGTTGTGACCTGGAAGCAGGCATGGCGAAACTACTCGGTGCACGCGTAGCCTGGGCCGCCGCCGACAACGCCCTGCAAATCCATGGCGGAAACGGCTTTTCACAGGAATACCCGATCTCCCGCGTGCTCTGCGATGCACGTATTCTTTCAATCTTTGAGGGGGCCGCAGAAATTCAGTCGCAAGTAATCGCACGCCGTTTGCTGGATGAAACCGAGCTGTAAAGCGTTCTCGCAAAAAGAACAGGAAGCGCGATTATTTCCGTCGTGCTTCTTCATAAACTGAAAGTTCAAGGCGCTTATCCATAAGCGTCTTTCTTATATCACGTTGCGCGTCAGTCCTGGTCGAAGATTTAAGCTGATGTTCCAATTTGGAAATCTCGCGGCGCAGTGTCAGTTCTCCCTGAATGCTACCACCAGCTCCATTCACAACACTCATTTGTGCGCTCTTAGCGAAGTTTGTCCCGGACCTTCTGGGAATAGGTTTTCCCGCACCTTCGAGGTGGTCCATAGAGCCATTCATCTGTGATCGGCGAATTTGCTGCTCAATTTGTCGATCCATTCCCATAAACAGACCTCTATCCTGTGTTTTTTTGTTTTTCCAAGATCAAATTCTCTGATGACTGTGGCTGGAACATGTTCATCCGCAATCTCTCTAAAGTTTCTTACTGACTATAATTAACTTACAATCGGAGCTAATTATCGATTTTAATTTTATGGTAACTATTTCACCATCTCCAATTGCGTTGCGCGAATTTTCTGGTCCATTTAAATAAAAACCTATTTAAATGGGGAGCGCGACGTTACGCCCATTATTTTCGCTAGCCATATCGTGGGCTCAGCTCTGGCATTAGCTGGTGCGAAGTTGTTTGCAGAGAGGCCTGGCAAACGACGCACATCCCCTGATCAGCTCACAACGTCAGGCAGCCAGCGGATAGCTTTCTTCGACCAGATACGGTCCGCCACCAACTGCCGCCTTTGCTGAGAAAAGCACGAACCGCCCAGCGGTGAATGCAGGCGCTGAGAATTCCCCACGCATCTCAAGCCAATGTGCCAGCTCCGCAGGGGATGTCCCCCTCAGCCGGGCCAATGTAACATGCGGTGTATACTTATGCCGAGCTGCTTGCAGACCAAGGCGCCGTAAGATGCGCTCCTGCTCTGCGTGAAGTGCGGCCAGCTCCTTAGTGGGTTCAACCCGCGCCCAAAGCGTATGCGGTTTGGCTCCTCCAAATGAACTAAGCCCGGTCAGTTTGATCGTTAACGGGGCACGATGCACCCGCGCCAGCTCGTAAGCAACTTCATCGGCAATGCGATCATCAATATCGCCTATAAACCGTAATGTGATGTGGTAGTTTTCTGGGTCGATCCATCGAGCGCCGCGCAGTCCCCCACGCATAGAGCTCAACATCATCCCGGTGCCTGAAGGCAGCTCCAAGCCAGTGAAAAGGCGAGGCATATCAAACCCTCCACTAATGCAGATGATAAATTAGCTCACGTTTAACGCCGGAATTCAAGTAGAAAATCACAGCTCTACAAAGATCCGGGGATTTCCATTCCATCCCTTAAAACCAAAAAATGCCGAAGCCCGCGCAAGGCTCCGGCACCATTCCGGTTGTGCAGACAATAGGGAATTATCAGACAATCACGGACATGGATTGGAGTACTGCAGATGGATATCGTTGATCCGCTTTTCGACCTCTTCAGTCATCTCAAAGTCTTTCGCACGAATATCCATCGCCAGCTGCTCCATGTTCGTTGCGCCAATGATCACAGAGGTCAGGAAGGACCGTGAAAGAGCAAACGCAATCGCCATGACTGCCGGATCAATGCTCAGCTCTTCTGCAAGGTCGCAATACGCATCAATCGCCTTTTGACCAAACGGAATCTCGTAGCGGCCAAGACTCCTGAACAGCGTTTTGCGTGCGCCTGCTGGCAAAGCACCACTCCGGTACTTACCAGTCAGATACCCCTGTGCCAGTGAAGAGTACGCCAGCAGACCAACATTTTCCCGCTGGGCAATCTCGGCACCGCCCACTTCAAACAAGCGGTTCACCAGAGAGTACGCATTCTGAATAGACTGAACCCGCGGCAATCCACGCGCTTCAGATTCCTGTACAAACTTCATGGTGCCCCAGGGGCTTTCATTGGAAAGGCCGATATGACGGATTTTACCTGCCTTCACAAGCTCCTGCATAACTTCAAGCGTCTCATGGATCGCATTTTCATCTTCCGCCGGGGCTACATCCCGCCAGATGGTGCTGACAGAACCAAAGCCGGACACGTTACGATCTGGCCAGTGTAGCTGGTAAAGGTCGATGTAGTCTGTTTGCAGACGCTTCAGGCTGGCATCCACTGCTTCCATGATCTGCCCACGGGAAAGCTGGCATGTAGAGCCATCTTTACGGTGCCAGTCCTGAACAGAACGGCCAGCAACCTTGGTTGCCAGAATAACCTTGTCGCGGTTGCCGGATTTTTTGAACCATGTTCCTATAATTTCTTCGGTCCGGCCTTTGGTCTCCGGCTTCGGCGGCACAGCATATAGCTCTGCAGTATCAAAGAAATTTATGCCCTGCTCCAGGGCATAATCCATTTGAGCGTGGCCTTCAGCTTCGGTGTTTTGTTCACCCCAGGTCATCGTACCAAGACAGATGCTGGTGACGTTGAGGTCTGTACGCCCCAATCTGCGAAATTCCATGTGCTCCCCGTTTGCAGCCCCAGGCTGCTTTTCTTTTCCACGCCCCTATCGGGCATAAAGGACAAAGATCCAGCCACATCCAAAGACAACGGATCTCGCCCCGAATTCTGTTTGTTAAATCTGCCTTATGGATGGAGATCGGCAGAGGAAGTGCCCTGGCAAACATCGCCGAACGCATCTTCGAGGGGTAGGCAGTGTTTTTCCGACAGGACGTTACGGTAAGTCAATACGTTAAAGCAGACTCTGCGTTCCAGCCTGAAGAGAAAGACCATCAGCCCTTAAGATTTAGCCTGTTTGATGAGCAATTCAACGGAAGGCAGAATTTTTTCGACAATGAGGGAAACACCTTCACCTGTTGGATGGATGCCATCACCAAGGTTTAGCTCAGGTTCCGCAGCCACACCATCCAGAAAGAACGGATAAAGCAACGCATCATGCTTCTCAGCAAGGTCACCATAAATGGAATTGAACTCCTGACCGTATTGGTCACCCAGATTAGGTGGCGCCATCATACCAGCAAGCAGAACCGGAATCTTGCGGGACACCAGTTGGGCAAGCATCGCATCCAGGTTTTTACGCGTTATTGACGGATCCAGCCCACGCAACGCATCATTTGCGCCCAGCTCAAGGATCACCCCGTCCACGTCATCCCCGACAGACCAGTTAAGCCGCGCAAGGCCTCCGGAACTGGTATCACCAGACACGCCGGCATTCACCACAGTGACGTTATAGCCCCGCTCATGGAGGGCTTTCTCAAGCTTTACCGGAAAGGCATCTTCTGGTGGCAATTGATACCCGGCTGTCAGGCTATCGCCAAAGGCAACCAGTTTCACCGGCCCGGTTCCACCCTGCGCCACTCCGGCAAAAGCGCCTGAAAACGCAAGGCCCAGCGCAATGACAGCGCCACTGAAATAACGCAGCACACCAGATTTAGCTTCAATTTCTAGTGACCCAGACATTCAAATACCTTAGATTTTTCCGAACCGAGCTGGACGATGCAATCCACCCTACCCATATGCTTCCAGGGTGCGGCTGCGACAAGAGCCGCCAGCGAATTTATTATAAGATGTAATTCAGGGATTTACATCGCCTGCACATCGAGGTGGAAAATGACAGGTAATCCGGCAATAGACTTGAACGGCGTTCACCTCAGCCTGGGCCATGGCGCAGGCCGCACTCATATTCTTAAGGGGATTGATCTTTCCATCAGCACCGGCGAAAGCGTCGGCCTCGTTGGGCCGTCCGGCTCAGGCAAATCAACCCTGCTAATGGTAATGGCCGGTCTGGAGCGCGCAGACAAAGGCACAGTCAAAGCCGCCGGGCAGGAGCTCGGCGCTATGAACGAAGACGGGCTCGCCCGCTTCCGTGGCCAAAACGTCGGCATCATCTTCCAGTCGTTCCACCTGATTCCCAATATGACCGCTCTGGAAAATGTTGCTGTCCCTCTTGAGCTTTCCGGTGATCCCAAAGCATTTGACCGTGCGAAAGAAGAGCTGGAAGCCGTCGGACTTGCCCACCGCCTCAATCATTATCCAACCCAGCTTTCCGGCGGTGAGCAACAGCGCGTCGCTGTCGCCCGTGCCCTCGTCACCGACCCTGAAATTCTGATCGCGGACGAGCCAACAGGCAATCTGGACGAAACGACGGGGGAGCAGATCATTGATCTGATGTTCAACGCGCAAAAACGTAAGAACACCACACTCGTCCTCGTTACCCACGATGCTTCTCTGGCGGAGCGCTGTCAGCGCAAGATCCGGGTACATTCCGGCACTGTTGAGGAAGAAACACCAGCCGTGCGTGAGGTACGCGCCCGATGAGCCAAACCAATTCAAACGGTTATCAACCCGGCTTAGGCCTTGCCGCCCGCTTTGCCCTGCGCGAAATGCGCGGCGGCCTCAAGGGGTTTTACGTCTTTATCGCCTGTATCGCGCTGGGTGTGGCTGCCATCGCTGGCGTTGCGTCCTTTTCCCGTGCGTTGACCGAAGGGATCTCAGCAGAAGGTCAGGCCATCCTTGGCGGCGACCTCGCATTCTCTCTCATCCACCGCGAAGCGACGCCAGACCAGCTCGCTTACCTGCAAAACATGGGCGACATCTCCAGAATTTCCAGCCTGCGCGCCATGGGCCGTACGGATACTGATGCTAATCAGACACTGATTGAGCTAAAGGCAGTTGATAACCCCTACCCACTCATCGGCAACTTCGCCCTCACCTCCGGCAAGGATCTGCAAGCTACTATCAACGGAAGAACAGAAGGCCTGCGTAATGCTGTGGCTGAAGTAGCCCTGCTCGCTCGCCTTGGTCTGAAGGTTGGTGATCAGATTGCCGTCGGCAAAACCAGGTTCCGTATCGCCGACACAATTGAGATGGAACCGGACAAACTCTCCTCGGGCATGACAGTCGGCCCTCGTCTCCTCATCTCTCAGGAAGCATTGCAAGACACTGGCCTGATCCGCCCCGGCTCACTGGTCAACTACACATACCGCGTCCGCATGGGCGACAACGTGGCGGAGAATCAACTCCAGCAAGTCATTGATCAGACAAACAACCTGTTCCCTGATGCTGGCTGGCGCATCCGCTCCAGGCTGGAGGCAGCTCCAGGTCTGCAACGAAACATTCAGCGCTTCGCCCAGTTCCTCACGCTCATCGGCATCACATCCCTTGTGGTTGGCGGTGTTGGCGTGGCAAACGCTGTGCGCAGCTACATGGACACCCGCCGTGAGGTCATTGCCAGCTTCAAATGCCTCGGAGCTTCCGGAAGTTTTGTCTTCAGGATCTATCTCATTCAGATGATGGTTCTCGCCAGTATCGGCATTATCATTGGCATGGCACTGGGCGCCCTGATCCCGCTTATCGCCATGGCTGCCCTGCAATCCATCCTGCCGATCACCGCTGTGCAAGCCGTTTACCCGCTTCAGCTGCTGCTCGGCATGGCATATGGTTACCTCACCGCCCTCGCCTTTGCCCTGTGGCCGCTCGGCAGAGCGCACGACATTGCGCCAACCGTGCTGTTCCGTGATGAGGTGAGCACCCGCAACCGCTATCCAAAGCCTCTGTATATCGCTGGCGCAGCCATTACGTTGATTCTGCTTGCTAGCCTTGCGCTTGTCATGGCCTACGACAAAACCATCGCGATTATCTTCATCGGCGCATGTACCGGCACATATCTGCTGTTGCTTGTGGTGGCCCGCATCATCATGGCCGCGGCGCGTAAAGTGCCAGCAGTCCACTCCACAGAACTGCGTCTGGCGATCACAAACATCTATCGCCCAGGCGCACTGACACCATCCGTTGTCCTGTCTCTCGGCCTCGGCCTGTCTTTGCTGGTTGCTCTGGCACTGATTGATGGCAATTTGCGTCGTGAGCTCAATCAGGCAGCTCAGGAACAGGCTCCAAGCTTCTTCTTCGTCGATATTCAAAACCACGAAAAAGACGCTTTCAAAGCTCTCGTTGCGGAAAAGGCGACGGGAGCTGAGTTTAACTCAGTCCCAATGCTGCGCGGAAACGTCGTCGCGCTGAAAGGCATCCCTGCCGCAGATTATCCCGCCCCACCGGAAGCTGAATGGATCCTGCGCGGTGACCGCGGCATCACGTACTCAAAAACTGTGCCGGAAAATTCCATGGTGACAGCGGGAAAATGGTGGCGGAAGGACTACACTGGCGAGCCGCTCGTCTCCTTCCCTGACGACAATGGCCGCGAACTTGGCCTGAGTGTCGGAGATAAGATCACTGTCAACGTACTTGGACGTCAGATCTCTGCAAAAATTGCGAATTTCCGCACGGTGAATTGGGAAAGCATGTCCATCAACTTCGTGATGATCTTCTCGCCAGACACCTTCGCAGGCGCGCCTCATACCCATCTGGCAACCGTTGGCTGGCCGGGTGAGGCGACCCTGCAGCAAGAGCTTGATCTGTTGAAGCAAGTCACGCAGGCCTTTCCAACAATCACGTCAATCAGAGTGAAAGACGCCATCGCACAGGTAAATGAGCTTGTCGGTCAGCTGGCGTGGGCCATCCGCGGTGCATCCTCCATCACACTCCTCGCAAGTGTGCTGGTTTTGGCAGGCGCACTTGCGGCAGGTCATCAAAGCCGCATTTACGATGCAGTTATCCTGAAAACACTGGGCGCCACACGCAAACGTCTCATCAAGGCATACATTCTGGAATACCTGATCCTTGGTGGAACCACTGCAATCTTCGCCCTGTTCACAGGCTCTCTGGCAGCCCGCTTCATCATCACAGGTGTGATGGAAGGTAACTTCACCCTCCAGCCCGTAACGGCCATCACCGCTATCATCGGCGCTCTCATTTTCACAGTAGGCTTTGGTTTGCTGGGCACATGGAGAGTATTGGGAGAAAAACCTGCACCCGTTTTACGAAATCTGTAAAACTCAGTGGCTGCATCAAGTATAAAAATGCTGATGGACGTAGTTGCAGTCCGCACCTCTCAGAATTACGGGTTAACATACCAACTCTTCTGTTTTCCGGCATAGAGCTTGCTTGGTCAGCAACATTACAATCCTTTAATAATAGGGTTCGGTTTTACCAAGTTTATACCAAAAGATCTTGCTTTAAGCGGCAATTCTACAAAAATCAGCAGGAGGCACTCTTGTCTTACGCCCCATTTCCCACCATATTTGTTTATATGTAACCAGGGTCAGTGACTCGTGCTGTTTGGAATATCCGGCAGCAAACATCTGTTTAACAAGAGAGAGGATCCACATGGCGACCTTCGACCGCAATAATACTACGCGGTATGGAATGGCTGGCTCTCATGCCAATGCAGCCGCATTTGACGCTGGTCTGCGCGCCTACATGCTTCGCGTTTACAACTACATGGCAGTCGGTGTTGCAATCACCGGTGTGCTTGCACTGCTCACCTCAATGATGGCAACCACGACTGACCCATCTATGGCAGCAGCTCAGATGAGTAACGGTACTTTGCTCACCAGTTTTGGTGTTGCGCTGTACAGTAGCCCGCTGAAATGGGTTGTTATGCTTGCTCCACTTGGTTTCGTGTTCTTCCTGAGCGCGCGGATCAATAAGATGAGCGCATCCGGTGCACAAATGGCCTTCTGGGCATTTGCGGCATTGATGGGTCTTTCTCTCTCATCGATCTTCATCGTTTACACCGGAAACTCCATAGCTCGTGTGTTCTTCATCTCTGCAGCATCCTTTGGCGCGTTAAGCCTTTACGGCTACACCACCAGGAAAGACCTTTCCTCCTGGGGTTCCTTCCTGTATATGGGGCTGTTCGGTATCATCATCGCGTCTGTGGTCAACTACTTCCTCGCGTCTTCTGCTATGCAGTTCGCAATCTCCGTGATTGGTGTTCTGATATTCGCAGGCCTCACCGCCTATGACACCCAGCAGATCAAGGAAATGTACGCAGCTGTTGATGACAGCGAAATAGCAGGCAAGAAAGCAATTATGGGCGCGTTGCGTTTGTATCTGGACTTCATCAACTTGTTCTTGATGCTTCTGTCCCTGTTCGGCAACCGCCAGTAATCGCAGCAGTTATCAGAGGTACGAATCAAAAAAAGCCCGAGGCACACCTGCTCCGGGCTTTTTTCCTCACCTATTAACAATGTATATACAGGCTTCAGCTGGCATCAGAAACATATCCACGCTGCAGCACACGCAATGTACGTACCGCTTTTCCTGTTCCATTGGTATGAATGCAGGACTTTCCGGTTCAGAGACTTTTACTAAACCAATCATACCACAGCCGGAAGCTACCATATAATAACAAGAATTGTGTCTATCAGCACTTCTATCGCAATACCTATCTTCCTGCCGCTATTACTGATACCTGCAGTAATTACGTATGTTTTGCAGTCTCCATTCAGCTACAATATCAATCAGGCCAATGAGAAACGAAAGGGTGTTTAAAACTCAACTTTCAGAATATGCGCTGGAACGCCGAATCAAAACCCTTGAATATTCACCAGCTATATATCGCGGTTGCAAAAGCTGTAATTCCGGATTTATTGCCAGTTAAATACACCCAATATGCACAGATAACCACAACGTGACCGCTTAATTTTAAGGGGCGCAACCAAATTGCACTAGCCAGGATCAATAAGAGGTTTTATTTTCTTAACTTGCGTGACGTATGTTTTCTAAGTGTTTTTCAACCAGTTCCAACAGCATTTGTAGGGCAAAAAATGCCAAGACACTCGCCTTGTGCCATAGCCAATGAATTTCTGAGACGCCGAGGCAGCTCTGAATACCCATCACAGATGTACATTCAAAAGCTCGTTGCTATCGCAAACGGCTGGAACCTCGCGATAAATGGTGAGCCATTGGTGAACTCTGCTCCGCAAGCCTGGAAAAATGGCCCGGTATTTCGGCAGATATGGGATTTTATAAAGGAAGGCGGGCACAAAGGCCCCAATTGTGAAATTGCTGACCCGGTAACTGGCCAGATTGTCACGGCCCGGATCAGCGGCAGTGAGCAGGATATCATCGATCACGTTTGGAAGAAGTATCGCAATTACACGCCACAACAGCTGTCAGATCTCACACACCAGGCGAACTCTCCGTGGGCCCATGCCTACTTCGAAAAAGGGAGAAACGCAGAAATTGATCCAGAACGCACCCGGCAATATTACATCAAACTCGCATTAGCGGGCCGCTCTCATACAGCAGAAGAGCAGTCCATACAAACAGCGGGTCGGATCAATGCCGCCTAACGATGTATTCGATGAAACACTCGAAAAGCCGCTTACCGTCGATGACATAGACGCAGCTGTTTCAAGGTTGCCTATTGAGGTGGATCCTCCCGCAAAGATCGGTTTTGAGCAGCTGCTAAAAGATCGTCAAGCACTGTCTGACGATAACACGCTGCTTCAAAATGAGTTGATGGAGCTCAAGGCAAGGCTCGCGACCAAGCAGGAGCTGGACGCTCTCATAAAACCCTACGCGGGCAAAGCCTACTGGTTCATGTGCGTGTATTGCGGCACAGTTGCCCTCATTCTCATGCTGGCCGGCTTCAAAAACGTCTATGGTAACTCGTTTAGTCTGGGTGACAGAGTGCTGGAATTCCTCGTGGGCAGCACAGCAACCACCGTAATTGGCCTTGTCGGCATGGTGCTCACCGGAATCTTTGTGGGCGCCCGAAAATAGCGACACTCGCTCTAATGGCCAGACGACACCAGCACCTTGACCGGGAAGGCAAGCGCCAGGAACCGCAAGATAAGTGCATGAATGATGTTTTCATCGCATATGTTGATGAGTATGTTGCTTTTTTGTAGATTACAGATTGTGTATCTGACCAGCCCTGAGTCCAGGTTTTACTGAACAGGGACGTTCTTAGTTGCAGGACATCATGAGCTCCGTCGCGGGTCCACTGCATTTTCTGACTTTTTGTCTGACGGCTGTTGATTATATTGTCGGGCGCTACTTCAGCTAAGGTACTGGTAAGGTGCACACCTTCTGCTTGCCTTTCCATGACTATGCCACAGGTGCCACTTAACCTTTTCCAGCCTTTGGTGATGCGCTTTCCCGCCCCATTCAATATGACTGTAAATCGTTTGGTAATATGAAACCAACCGGGAACCTTAGTAAGCGTGTGGCAGAGCGGCTCCAGGCTACTGGCCCCATCCGTCAAACAAGTAATGTGCGTCTTTGCTGGTACCGCTCCTTCTTTACGACAGGCATGTATCGCCAGGGCTTTAATCACGTGTTGCTGATCGCATAAGGCTGAAGCAACACTGGTTTTTGGGTTACTTCCTTGTGATGATTATCAACTCCTCTAATGTTTTCAGGTTGTCAGACGGTGGCCGTCATTGCTTCAGATGGCCGTGCAACGTTCCCTTTAGCCTTTAGGCAACCCGCCATCAATAACGGCGATTAACTGGTCGGCTGCAACTCTCGGCATTCAGGTTTCCTGATGCCTGTCAGTACCTGTTCCCAGCCCCTGCAAGGCTTGCTTTTCCAATAGGTCAGGGTGGATGGAGGTGCCATAAATGGCTTCTACGGTGTAGGGACTACTCCATCCGCAGGTACACTTTCTGCGTTGTATGGACACGTCATGATCCCTCAGGCTGCGTGAAGTTTAGATTTTCGGACGCCAGACTTGTGGTTCTTCTTGCCGCGTGGGGACATTGCGCATCATCATTACACAGAGCTGACTGATGACGGATCTTAAAACCCTGAAGAGACTGAAGCAGTTCTGTCTGTTCTGTGTGTAAATACCCCGGATCTTTCAACTGCCCGCGTTTGCAGAGCACAGCGTCCCTGATAATCTCTGACTCAATCACCTGATGGGTTTCTGCGTTATAGTGTTCAACGGTGACCCGAATTGCCGTTTTCATTGATAACGACAGTACCTGAAAATGCCGTATCAGATTATAACTTAAAAACTCCAATATGCGACGCTTGTAAGGTCCGCTGAGCGAAAACGCTAGGTAAATTCAGTCCAGGGCGCATAGTTAGAGGCTTTTGGTGGAGCTGCGGTTAATTGCGCAAAGAAGCTATACGCTGGCTTGGACGCCCTGTTTCCATCAAAGTATTGATGCGGTCACGCTCGCGCTTGAAGTTCTCAAGAACCTTAGCTTCGAGGATGCGGCCTTGCGGTACCTTGATCTTTAGTGGGTTTACAAAGCGACCATTCACTTTCACTTCGTAGTGAAGGTGATTACCGGTTGAAAGGCCAGTAGTTCCTACATACCCGATGACGGTGCCCTGTCTGATTTTCTGGCCTTTCTGAATGCCAGATGCAAAGCGGATCATGTGGTTATACGTGGTGACATAGCCGTTTGCGTGTTTGATTTCGACACGTTTGCCGTAGCCGCCAGACCATGCTGATTTTTGGATTACCCCATCGCCAGCTGCAAAGATTGCGGTGCCGCGAGGAGCAGCCCAGTCTGTGCCGGTGTGCAAGCGGCGGGTTTTTGAAATTGGATGTCGGCGCATGCCGAAGCCAGATGTAAAGCGACCTGTTGCGATGGGTTTGCGAAGCAGGAACTGCTTGGCACTTTGACCATTCTCGTCATAATAGTCGATGACACCGTCATCCGGAGTGCGGAAACGGTAGAAGCGGTATGAGCGACCATTTACTGTGATGGATGTAAAAAGAATTTCCGAAGCGCCAGTGGCCTGGTCTGTATCAAGGCCATAGAAGATACTCATCTTATCACCGCTTTTGACGGAGGCATTGAAGTCAACGCTATAAGAGTAGATGCGAACGAGTTCTTTGATAAGAGATGTTGGGACTTCGTTATCAAGACCGGTCTGGTAGATCGAGTCATAATAGGTGGCACGAGGGCCAACGAAGCTCTGTTGCTGGGATGTGAACGCATCAGCGGCCATCTGCGTGGACGGTTCAGGTGCTACAACAAACACACCTTCATCGTTTCTAGCGATAGTTCCCACATGGCGCTGGCCTTCATAGATGCTGACGCGCACAAGAATTCCGTGGTCTTCATCAATCTGGTCTGTGTTGAGGGACAGACGGAAAATTTGCCCAGCATTGATCCTGTCGATACCAAAGTTTTCGGTAAACGCTTTTATGTAGCCTTTCGCTTCTTTCTCAGAAGCCTCACCATCCAGCAGAATGTCAATAAAGTCTGTCTGGGTCAGGATCGGGATAATTCGTTCTTCGATCTGATTGGTCTGGGAGGTTTTGCTGGATTTGGGCTGGAAGGAAACATTTTCTTCTGTGATGCGGACTTCGATGTTTTCAAATGACTGTTCTGAAAGTGGAGCAAAACCTGCGTTGGAATCTTCGGGGCTCGGGACAGCCGCAATGTCGGTGGAATTGTCCAACATGAACATCGCTGCTTTTTTAACCTGCTCCTGAACAGCTTCTTCTTTCTGCTCCGGAATAGTGAGCATGCTCATAGCTTCCAGCGGGAAGTCTCGCTGAGAGATGGACACTTCGCCTTCAATGTCAGCACCGTAGATCGCATCGCTGGCGACCTGTTGCGGGACAACCTGTTCTCCCTGATACATAGTGATCGGGTCGAACGGAGGGATATCTGCAGCTGTTTCCTGCTTCCTGATGCTCTCAAGGCTTGCGTTGACGAGCGCATATGGCTTGGTTTTTACGTGGTCACGGCCCTCGCTGCGGGTCACCGTATTCACTTCAATGACATGGCGGTTGGAGAAGCCGTCAGTTGTGGAACTCAGGCGGTCACCTTTTCCGCTGGAATTACGTTGTGGTGCCAGGTCTGCAGAAGTGTCCGTGGGGGCTTTCGCCGTCTTATAGGTGTACTGGCCAT
>CANNAV010000049.1 GCA_947502585.1 uncultured Pseudovibrio sp. | reverse complement strand
AAGACAAAAACATCATCCAGATCTGATCAACCCGCCAAACCTGAAATCCGAATTTACAGCAGACTTGGGACTTGACCCTGGCAGCCGTACCCGATAACTTCAACGGATACATCTGGACCGACAAGATTGAAGTTCTCGCACCTTACATCCAAAGCCAGATTACGAAGTAAATTCCTCATCCAGGTGATGACTCTTCTGCTCATCAATGGCTTCATCAATAATCTTCCTGGCAACAGCTGGCTTACGATCCATGAAGCGGCGCAGATCTTCCATTTTAAGCACCATAAGCTGAACTGATGTCTGCGCAACAGCACTGGCCGTTCGCTTGCGATGAGCAAACAATGATGCCTCACCAAAATGCTCCCCCTGACCATGTAAAATTCGGCGGTCCGCAAACACCTCTTCCACTTCCCCGGATGCAATCAGGTAAAGACTGTCTCCATTTTCCCCCTTGTCGCAAATGGTCTGCCCTACAGGCACACTGTGCGAATGCAAAAGCTCAGTCACAGCGGCAATCTCAATCGCAGACAAGCGCTCAAACAGCGGAATAGTTGCCACCATACCCCAGGTGACCACGAAGTCCCTGCTATGAATTTCACGCGCAAATGCAGTGCCAATAATTCCAACCGGCAGCGCAAACAGACAGTAACCCATCAACATAACAAGGCTTGCAATGGTTTTGCCCATTGCAGTGACGGGCACAACATCTCCATATCCAACTGTAGTGAGTGTAGAAAACGCCCACCACAACGCACTTGGAATGGAGCCGAAATGCTCTGGCTGCGCGGTGTGTTCAACACTGTAAAGCAGTGTCGCAGCCACAAGAGCGACGCCCAGAATCAACACCAGGCTACCGACGATTGCCCTTTGCTCAGCAACCACTGCAGAAACCAACGAACGAACAGCAGGGGAATACCGCGCGATCTTCAAGAACCGCAGCAACCGCAGAATTACAAGTGACTTCCAGCTGATACTGGTGAAGAACAGCGAAAGCCAAAAAGGAAAAACCGCTACAAAATCAACCAGAGAGAGCGGCTGCACCGCATAAAGCGCACGTGCTTTGAGCGGACCGTACTTCCTCAAAGGTGGATGCAAATCTGAAACCCAGAGTCTTAACAGATACTCAACGGCGAAGACCCAGCCAGCGACAAAATCCAGCAGAAAGATCTGCCAAGTATACACCTCACCGATGCCAGGCTCCGTCTCAAGAACAGCAAGTCCCACATTGACAACAATAAAGAGGATCAAAATAGCATCGATCTGCCTGGCAAGTCGGTTACCGGCACTGCTACGCTCCAGCAGGTTATAAACTTTCAACTTGATGGAGTGTGCCACCAAAGCCTCCCAATAAAATTCCCGGACACTTGAAGAAACAGATAAAGCAAACCCAACAGCAACAAACTGCCTTTCGCCATCTTACAGGCCTACGCAAACAACAAAAAGAGATACCATTGAAAGTAACTGATAAAAACAAAGGGAAGATTACCCCCACAGGAGCCAATTTAAGGAATAACAATCTGATATTATTAAATAATTAAACCTTGAGTCGAACAACAGCCGATATTTACTGTCAGCTCTTTTTAACGTGCACCAGCACTGTGACAGGTAAATCGAAATGCTGGTGTTTAAATCAGGCGATCAGGCTAACTGGAAATCGTCTTGATGAAGATCTGATTCAGAACACCTGCTAAGGTAAGCGAATTATTGTCATCCAACCGGATCACGGGTCAAGTGGAGCTCCCCCCTGATCCCGGACAATCGGGTATATTCACATAGATTGTTGCGAGAAGACAAGGAATGGGCACGAAGGGGGCAAGTACACGGAAGAGTTTAAAACAGGAGCGGTCGACCTGCTTTATGGGCCGGGCAACATTGAGCAAGGTAGCAAAGGAACCTGGGCTCACGCCAACCCGGCTCAAGATGTGGCGTCCTGAAAGGGAAGCGGCAGGATCACAGGAGGCCTGGCGCCGCCAGGAAGCGAATGCAGCTGACCTGACCCGGTTGCGCACTGCTGCGCCCTTGAAATGGCTCTGGCTAGACACAGCCCTGTTCCAGACCTCATTTTACATTGTAACAGAGGCAGCCAATATTGCTCTGAGGAATATTGCACACAGCTACGGGGCGTGGGCATCAGGCAGTCCATGAGCCGCAGGGGACAGTGTCTGGACAACGCCCCGATAGAGAGCTTTTTTGCTTCCCGCAAAAAAGAGCTGATCCACAACACAATATTTGTCACAACAGAACAGGCAAAGGCAGCGATCTTCGACTACTTAGAGGTATTCGACAATCGTCGGTGAAGGCATTCGTCTATCGGTTATAAGAGGCCATGCCAAGCATTTGAACAATGGGCCTGGAATATGACGGCATAAAAGATTTAATCAAACTGTCCGGGTTCAGGGTGAACTCCACAGCAGAGTGCCATTCCAGTCCCAGACAATGTGTTTTATCATTAAACCAAGCCAATTAGTCAACGTGCATACAGAGCAGCTCCATCACATGTGGTGCTGACACACGACCCTGTCAACGCCGCCTGTTTCGGCAAAGCCTGCTCTAGTTCTTCTTTCGATAGGTCCGCGTACCCGGCCGCCCGCCTGAGCTGCGGCCTGAGGAGGTTCTGCGGGGCTTCTTCTCGCCAGTGGCTCCGGCGGCAGGTGTCGGCAGGTCCGTTCCCGGTCCCATCTCTCCCAGCCGCGGCTTGTGCGCCTTGCTGCCAGAAGCTGCCTTATCCGCCTCTGCCCTGGGCAGGTTGCCGGCAGCTCCATACTTCTTCTTCCCGCCAAAACCGCCAGTCTGCAGCTCAACAGAAGTTTGTCGGGCCATCGGATCATCAGCAACTGCAAGTTCTGTTTCCTGCAAACGCTTGATTTCATCCCGCAGCCGTGCCGCTGTCTCAAACTCAAGATCAGCTGCTGCTTCCCGCATTTTCTTCTCAAGATCTTCAATATGGCCTTTGAGGTTGTGACCAATGGTGGCCCCTTCCTCGGCAAAGCCGGCATCGACCGAAACATGATCCTGCTCGTAAACGCTTTCCATGATGTCGCCGATGGAACGCTTCACACTCTCCGGCGTTATGCCATGTTCTTCGTTATAGGCTTCCTGCTTGGCCCGCCGACGGTTGGTCTCCCCTATCGCCCGTTCCATGGAACCGGTCACCCTGTCCGCATAAAGAATTACTTTGCCATCCACGTTACGCGCCGCACGGCCAATGGTCTGGACCAGCGATGTCTCAGATCGCAGGAAACCTTCCTTATCCGCATCCAGAATAGCCACCAGCGCACATTCGGGAATATCAAGGCCCTCGCGCAAAAGGTTAATCCCGATCAGCACATCAAACGCACCAAGGCGCAGATCACGAATAATCTCAATCCGCTCCAGCGTATCAATGTCGGAGTGCATGTACCGCACCCGCACCCCATTCTCGTGCAGGTACTCAGTCAGATCCTCCGCCATGCGTTTGGTCAGCGTTGTCACCAGCGTACGGAAGCCCATGGCCGCCTTCTCACGCACTTCGCCCAGCAGATCATCCACCTGCGTCCTTGCGGGCCGGATCTCAATATCAGGATCAGTCAGACCGGTAGGACGGATCACCTGTTCGGCAAACACACCTCCCGCTTCTTCCATCTCCCATTTGCCCGGTGTCGCAGAAACAGCCACCGTCTGAGGGCGCATCGCATCCCATTCCTCAAACCGTAAGGGACGGTTGTCCATACACGATGGCAACCGGAACCCATACTCTGCCAGCGTCGCTTTACGCCTGAAGTCACCCCGGTACATCGCGCCAATCTGCGGCACGGTCACATGGCTCTCATCTATAAACACAAGTGCATTATCAGGCAGATACTCAAACAGCGTTGGCGGCGGTTCTCCCGGTGCACGTCCGGTCAGATAACGGGAGTAGTTCTCAATACCCGCACACGCACCCGTCGCCTCCATCATCTCCAGATCAAACGTACACCGCTGATCCAGCCGCTGTGCTTCCAGCAAACGGCCATGATCGTTGAGTTCCTGCAGGCGCTGTTTCAACTCAGTCTTGATGGACCTGATCGCCTGATTCAGCGTTGGCTTTGGCGTCACATAGTGCGAGTTCGCGTAGATCTTCACCAGCTGAAGCTCACCGGACTTCCTGCCCGTCAGCGGGTCAAACTCGGTAATGCTTTCAATTTCATCGCCCCAAAGGGAAATGCGCCAGGCCCGGTCTTCATAGTGCGCCGGGAACACTTCAATCGTGTCGCCACGCACGCGGAATGTTCCCCGCTGAAAAGCCGCGTCATTGCGCTTGTATTGCAGCGCCACAAGATCAGCCAGCAGCTGTCGTTGTTCAATCTTCTCGCCAACCTCCAGCCTGAAGGTCATGGCCGTATAGGTCTCAACCGAACCAATACCGTAGATACACGAGACCGACGCCACGATAATCACGTCATCACGTTCCAGCAGCGAACGGGTTGCGGAGTGGCGCATCCGGTCAATCTGCTCGTTGACTGAGCTTTCCTTCTCAATGAACGTATCCGTCCGCGCCACATAGGCTTCAGGCTGGTAGTAGTCATAGTAGGAAACGAAATATTCGACCGCATTGTTCGGGAAAAAGCTTTTGAACTCCCCATAAAGCTGAGCCGCCAGCGTTTTGTTCGGCGCAAGGATCAACGCCGGGCGCTGGGTCTGTGCAATCAGCTGCGCCATGGTGAAGGTCTTGCCAGACCCGGTAACGCCCAGCAGAACCTGTGTATTATCGCCGTCCTCAAGCCCTGCTCTCAGGTCCGCAATCGCCGTCGGCTGATCCCCTTTGGGTTCAAACCCGGACTTCAGAACAATAGGAACCCCACCCTCAGACTTTGACGGACGCTCCGGTCGGTGCGGAACCCAGGTATCCTCCCCGGTCTCATCAGAACGGCCCTGTTCAATCAGACGTGCCAGCGCCTGAACAGTCGCTGTCGCTCCGGTGATTGTATCTTCCTTGGCATTCTTCTTCTTTTTCTTTGTCTCTTTGACGTGGCTGTCAAGAAGCTTTTCGGCATCTTCCAGCGAGATATCCAGGCCGGCAACCGGGTTCAGCCCCCCTTTGGCCCGCTCCCGCGGATTACTTGTCGCTCCCATCGATGTGCCCCGTGCTGACCTGGCAGGCGCTTTCTTTGCCTTCGCAGCAGATTTTTTAGCCGCTGCTTTCTTCTTCGGGGCAATCTGCTTTTCGCCCGGCTGCTCCGCTTCTTTGAGAGCCTTCGAGCCGGAATGGTCTTCCTCAGCAATCTGCTTTGCCCAGTCCGAAACGGCCCCTGACAGCGGACTGCCGGAAAGAGCAGGCTGCGGAGCTTCACCAAAGCCAGAGGAAGGCTCCTCGGCTTCTGGCACTGAAGAAGAACCGGAAGATTTTGTAGGACGCTTAGTCATGGGTGTACTATGCCGTGAGTCAACAGGAAAAGAAAGTATGTTCTTAGTTCGTTCTGTCACTCTCGCACAATCATCCTCCTGATTTCTCAACAAAGCAAATCGCTGAATACAGAGTCCCGGTTTCGGAAGAGAAGCAAACTGCTTTAGTTTTAAGAAAGCCTGTTGCCCTCTTTTAACCAGACTGGCTGCATTGAATTGAGTGATGCCTGAGGTTGGCGCAGACTGCGCCACAACAGCCAAAGCGTGTTCTGCTCAATAAAACCAACCGGAAAACGCTCTGACATCAGTTTGCACTTAGCTCTCATCCCGAGCAGGAACAACAAGAATGAAAAAAGCACATTTCGGACCTGGTACAGTCACCGTTATTGCTGCCTCCTTTTTCTTCACGCCCGCCTCCCTAACCGCATCAGCCCAAAAAGTGAGTAGCGAGGTTCTCCTCCCGCTCAACTACATCATTGGCTTAAGGGAAGACGGTTCATCTGACCCGACTGTGACAGAAGCCTGCGAGAAAAAGTACAAATCAGGCATAGGCAAAGAAATCTCAGTGAAATACCACATCACCCCAACCCGGAACAGCGCAGTCGCCCTGGTGGAAGACACCAAAGTCAGGCTCACCCCTCTGGGTATACCGGACACGTATTCATTCACTTCTGACAAGATGCCGACATCCCTGAAAAGCAAAGGTTTTCTGAGGGTCATCTTTACGATGGAGGATGACTACGATCGCGAAGTGGTTCACATCATCGCAGCTGGCGACAAACTAACAGGCAAATGCTATTTGAGCACTCAACCCTTCAGGCTGAGACAGTAAGGCAAATGCTTCTCCAGGCAATCACCCGTCAGAACAGGCCGTTTCGCGTATAAAGCGGCGGTGCTGTGCATCAGCTCTTTCATCTTTTGGGAAGCAACCGGAACCGGAACCGCGAATGCGCGACTGATCGCAGAAGAACTCATGCTGCCCATCGAATATTTTGATACAGCAATAGCCTCCGGCTCAGCCGCCTCAGCCATGATCAGACTTTGTCATGAATTTTATGATGAATTTCGCGGAACTGCAGTGTTGGTCGATTGCGAAACCGACACCAGTTCCACCTACGCCTTTGCTGAAATCGCTATCGCCGGTGAGATCGTCAAAATGACACCCCGCCCCGTCAAAGAGCCCTACAAATTTTTCAGCAACAAACTACCCGAGCATCTGTCAGGTCCCGGAGCTAAGTCAATGACCTTGCGGATCACCAGTAAATTCAGAGAGCCATCCGTCGAAATCAGCTTCAGACACAACAACCGCTACGAATGCCACCTCATAGCCTCAGCCCGGGAAAGGGCCAGAGATCACCATCCCCGGCCCCATAATTCTCAAATATACAAGGCCTTAGAACGCTACGCGAAACCTGGAAGAAAGCACGAAGTTCCAGGAGGAGTCGTATTCGTAGTCTGTGTTGACTGTAGAAGATCCAGCTGGAGCGTCCTTATCGATTTCATAAACACCTTCGCCGGAAGTTTTGTAGATTACACGACCACCAAGTGAAAATTTCACGTTGTCTGCCAGATCGTAACTTCCGCCCAGGCTAAGAGCATATGTATCAGAGTAAGGGCCACCAATGCCTTTATCCCAGGTAACGCTAGTTCCCAGACTCAACTTTTCAGTCAGCTGATGACCAACACCAGCTTCAACAATCCAGCCATCAGAATAACCCAGATCCCGAACAACCTTGTACGGAACTCCCGCGAGTCTCTGGTCATTTGAAATAGCATCAGCATCTGGACCAGTAACATCCACAGCGAGCTCGTTCAGAACACTCCAATCGGTCCATTTCACGCCTAAAGTAGCAAGCCACTTCGGAGCAATGCCGGTTTGGACTTTAGCTTCAATGGACTGAGGCAAGGTTGCTTTTGCAATTGCATCGTAGCCTCCCATTGCCTGAATGTTCAAAGCACCATCGAGCTTCACATCAATAGCAGACTCGTACGCGATCATCGCGCGTAACGCGATCTCTGGTTTCTCAAATGCTGCACCAATACGGAAGCCGTATTCTCGTTTTGAATCCACATTAATATCTGTATCCAGATCAACGGTACCAATAGGAACACCAGTATCAGGATCGAGAACAGGTGCCAGTGTTTTCGACAGCTGCTCATAATCAACCGTTACAGAGCGAAGTCCACCAAACACACGAACGAAGTTACCTTTGCTCACTTCGTGTTTGTAGCTCAGCATTGCATCAAAACCCAGCGCATCCGCATTGGTTTCGCCAATGGAATAACGACCGTTCCACTCAAATCCAGGTTGTTCGCGGATAATATACGGCTGATTTAAACGTGCGTACAGGTCCAGATTGTCCAGCAAGCCAACTTTTACCGCACCCGAGAAGACTGCAATATTTGGTGCAATGTCATCAACAGATGAGTTAGTCGTATCTTCTGGAGCGCCAGTCTGATTTGTAACTGCATTTTTGATATCAACATTACGATCAGCGTAAGTCGCCTGAGTTTCAAAAACAAACTTCCCATCAGCAAACAGCATATCATAGTCTGCTATGCCTTCAGTAGACCAGCCACCGGCAAATGCAGCAGCAGGAAGCATAGATACCGCGCAGCCCAGAACAGTTGTCTGAGCCATTGTCTTGAGAACACGCATGCCCTCTCCCCCTCTATTTTTCCGACACAGCGTTTAAAACACTGATTTTAGATTCACTCAGTCAGGATCACTTGCTTAAGCTACGGAAATCTCAGAGTGCATCACCCCAACGCTACAAATCTGTTATCCGCACTTAACGAGCGTCAACGTGCCTCGCACCAGTGCTATTCCACCAATCCGCAATGCAAGCTGATATATTTCTTAGTTCACGCATAACGCATTGAGAGAAATAATCACCCCTCCTATAGTATATATACTAGGTTATTTCGCTTAGATTTGCATTTATTTACTTCAATATAACCTATGGTAAATAACGCAGTTTTATTTGCTTATCCCAAACACACACCAGTTAATCGCAAAACTCGACCAAGCATTAGACGATAGTCATACTTACCTATACGTAATTTACTTAAGATTTTTAGGTGAGTTTTCCCAGCAATCCAGCATACTCATTTCTCCACAAAACTGTTGCACAAACAGCACATATTGGACTGCTTCTTGCACAAACCGCTTACAATGAGGGCTTTTCCCGAATCACGGTACTGGCATCAAAAAAAAAAACCGGGGGCAACACCTCCGGTTTTCAGAAAGGAATTCGCATGAGAGCAGGGGGGTAGAGCATCTTGCGTGATGCATATGACCGCCTCATGCTCTGAAAGGTTCAATTCAATATCAAAATGCCAAACGCACCTTAGTACTGACTGCAAAGGACCAGGAACTGTCATAATCGTATTCGCTGACGGTTCCACTTGCTAAGTCGTTTGCATTGCCGGACCCACTCGCCTTGTAGATAGCAGCCGTACCCAGAGCAAACGTCACATTTTCATTGGCCGCATATGACCCGCCAAAGCCAAGTGTATAGTTGTCTGAGTAGCTTCCACCTACGCCACGATCCCACTCTACAGAACTGCCTAAGCTCAGTTTTTCAGTAAGTGCATGACCGATTCCGGCCTTTACAGTCCAACCGTCTTTAAAACTGAGTTTACGGTGAACTGTTTCGCCGTCCGGGAGAAAAGGATCTAAAGCCGTACTCTCTACAGAGAGTACATCAATAACAGACCAGTCAACCCACTTCACGCCTGCGCTGACAAGCCAGCCCGGCGCAATACCGGATTGTACGTTCAACTCAACGGACTGAGGCAAAGTCAACGACGCCCTGCTATCATAAATCTTGACACCACCAGCAGAGCTATCTCCATCAAACTTCGATTCAATCTGTGAATCGTAAATCAGGCTGGCACGCATTGCATAAGCAGGAAGCTCATAAGCAACGCCAACGCGCCAGCCGTAATCCATCCCATCAGTATTCAGGTCCATTTCAGAGGTCCCTTGTGTAGGATGAGCGCCCTTAGAATAATAGCTCAGATACTGGGCCTTCGCCCCTGCAATAGCCCGGAGAAAATGCCCCTCACCCACCTGGAATTTATAGGAGCAAGTCGCGTCAAAGGCGAACGCCGTTGCTTGTGTCTCATAACCGGAATACCGCCCCCGCCAGTCAGGATTCATAGCCTCATCAATTGAAAGCGGGTTATTAAAGCGCGCCAGACAATCTGTATTATCTGTAATGGCAAGCTTTACTGCACCTTGAAAGTCCCAGATATCTGGCGTTGCCCTTGTCTTGACCGGACCATTTGGAGCAGTTGCATTCGTGCTCACATAATCTACATTCCGATCAACATAGGTCACAGAACCTTCGACCACAAAATCTTCAGGTGCAAAAAGCAGCTCAGACGATCCAATTCCCATATTATCCCACGCACCTGCAAAGGCGGCACCTGATCCTGCCAGCACAAAGCAACCTGCAGCAAGGCCACGTCCTGTATTCCTCAAAAACCGCATTCTCTTCCCCCATAAACATGAACTTCAGGTAATTCCCCGAAACCGAGTTCACTCCTGAAGGGACGCGGAGATATGTCGTGAAAGAAGTTTCCACCTCATAGAGGTTATGCTATGTTTAAAATACTATTTTAGCACAGATTGCAGCTATACTTATTCCGCAAGCACAAAAACCCCAACATCACCCCATAATAACTGCATCTCTTCATAATAATTGCGCATATTTATCAATATATATATTATATATTCATTTATATTGGTCAATACCATATATACGTAGTTATGGTTATTTTCTTCTCCGGCTAACTTTCTCTCAGGTATACAATTGATCAGATCGCGACTTAAGCAAAGAAACGGCGTCCTAACCAGGATCGTAAAAATCTCATTCAATTTCATAAGTTACGTTTAGGTAACCAAGTAAATATGTGGCCTCTCAGAAAGAAAAGTACACAGAACTCTCCCCTTGGATTTCAGCTATCAAAAAATGTATTTTTTCAAACGAACAGATGCACAACAAATTAGCGGGTTCTCAGCGCCCCGAACTTTTACAGAGCTCTGTCTGACCGATTCACAAACAGATCAGTCAGGTCAACTAAGACGCCCCCCCCCCCCGAAAAGTGACTCCGGTTTTCGGAGAGGAACGCGTTCCTGCAAAGACGTCAGAGCACAATGCGTGAGTGCAAAAGAAAGCAACCTGCTCTGAACGCGGGCATATCTGCCCGGAGGCAGGAGGATAAGTTCTCAGTAAAGTGGGGTTATTCGGTGCGGCGACGCAGACACACCAGAAAGACCTGCTCCGCAATCTCGCGCACATCCGGCTCATCAGGCCCGGCCAACAGATCCTCCCACACGCCCCGACTCATCAGCTCAGAAGAGGTGCACTGACACGCCTGCTTACACTGCCCGGCATCTGCGCTCTGACTACAAGCCGCCACACAGGACTGTTGAAAACTACTGACCGAAACATCTCCGGCACTGGCACCAATCACCCCGGCAGTCACGCCAGCCCAGACGACCCCAAACAGGATTGGTTGATGCAGGAGGTAAGTCGCAAGGGAATGCCGGCCGAACCACGCAAAGCAACGCGAAACAACGCCTGGCGACGCAGAACCGCGCAAAAGCCTCAGGAGGTCATAGCGGTGCAGGATATCCCCGCACCCGACGCCCAGTAACACCGGCCCAAACCAGGGGATGAGTGGCACATAATCAACGGAAATTTCAGGGAGGGAGTTCAGCCCAAGCCAGAAAAACTGGCGATATGGAAGCACATAATCCCCGATCCAGAGACAGAGAAGGATCACCCCTGCCCCACATAACAACGCAAACACGAAATGAACACGCAGGAACGGAAGGGCAAAAAGGCTGGATACCACTACAGAATGCAAAATTCCGAAACGAACCCATTGTTCCTGAAAGATAAAATAAGTCACAACAGAAACCGCAATTGCAGCAATTGCCACTTTTATTTCCCTGCGCCAGAAACTCTCCCAGCGGATACCATTTTTATGCGCCAGTACCAGACTGAACCCAACCAGAAACAGAAAACTGCCCGCAATCAATTGTGCAAACAATCGCCACCCCGGCGAGCCGGAAACATCCCAGCCAACAACACCAAACCAGGAGAGGTCCCAGGAAAAATGATATATTGCCATTGTCAGGAGTGCGAAGCCACGGGCGACATCCGCGAGGATAAGTCTTCCAGACAATGTGTTCTGCTGCACTTTATTACCCTATCTGCCATATGTTCGCGCGGCTCGCACCGCTACAAAAGCGTTCATTTTTTTCATTCTACATATACCAACTCACCAACACAGAAAATCTCTCCGGTCCCTAAAACAAAGGAAACCCGGTATAATTAATATACCCAAATTGCCTATAGGCTTCAGAATGTCCCGGAACAACAAAGGCCTGGCCCACCGCGGCAGTCGCATCTACGCCCTTCTCATGGTTGTCACTGCGATCCTGACTGTGTCTGTCGCCTTCATCTTGCGCCCTCATCATATGAAAACAAAAACAACATCCCAATGCGGAAAAGCATCCTGGTACTCCCTCACTTCCCAAACTTCAGGGGGTGAAATGATAGAGTCGGCAACGCTCACAGCAGCTCACCTGACACTGCCAATGGGCACAACAGTTCTTGTAACAAACCTGGCAAACGACAAATCTCTGACGGTACAGATAAATGATCGCGGCCCATATGCTCAAAACCGCCTGATCGCTCTTTCAAAAGCGGCAGCTACTGAACTTGACTTTATTCAAAGCGGCGCAACACACGTGCGCATATCTGTAGCAAGTGAGTTCAGGAAATATCTCATCGGACATAATTGTAAATAATAGCACATTATTTATACGAGAAAGCAATTATTACAGCCTGAATAGATTTTTAGGAATATTCATATAGAAATAAAATAAAAGCAATTAATAGTACAGAGATTTATTGCTATGATATTAACTAAAAAAACAAGTACACTCCTTTTATCTGCATCCCTGCTCCTGTCATCATCTGAACTAATATTAAGCCCGGCACAGGCAAATGTTCCGCTTGTGGTTCCTGCAGGCAACCGCCTTCAAATCCAGCCAACCATCCCCAACGCATCCGCTACCCGCACCAAATCCTTCAATAGAACCTATGAGAGAAAGTTCCAGCACATTCTCAATGTGCTTAAACGAGAAAGTCGCCTGATCAGGAACATCAAAAAAGTCGCAAGTCTTTACAACATAGATCCGGTCCATATCCTTGGAGCAATCATCGGAGAACACACCTACAATTATGACAGCCTCGACAGCGCTCAGGGCTATTATATGAAGGCATTGCAATACGCGAAAATTCCTATTTCTTTCCAGCATGATGGAGAGAAAGTCTGGAGTTTCACTGAGCGCCCGCAATTCAAATCGTGCCGCCGCGAGGAAACCAGCAACAGTCGCTGGCGATGCTACGAACTCGTCTGGAACACAACGTTTATGGGAAAAACAATCGGTGCGGTCCGCTACCCGCAAGAACCCTTTCACAGAGCCTTTTTCAGACCAATGTTCGCAGGCCAAAGCTTTGGTTTAGGCCAGATAACACCACTCACGGCATTAAAAATGAATGATATGGTCAGCAGCATCAGCGGCCTGCCAAAACTCAGCTCAAAAGATGCATCAGGCCTTTATAAAACGGTGATGGACCCAAATAAATCAATTCACTACACCGCAGCAGTGCTGCGGGACGCCATCAACGCTTACAAGAAGGTCGCAAACGTCGATATTTCCGAAAATCCAGGCATTACGTCAACCCTTTATAATCTCGGAAACCCTTGGGAACGCGCCATTTCCTACCGAAACAAACGCAGAATAACACCAGCACATTTGCCAAGAGAAAATTACTACGGCTGGCTCATCAACGAGCGCATCGATGAACTCAAGGCAATCCTTCGATAGGTCAAAGGGGAGCCCGGACTCTCCTTTAAACTTTCAGATAACCCCAGGCTATTTGAGATATGGATTATTCAGCCTTTCATGTCCAAGTGAAGAAGCCGGTCCATGCCCCGGCAGGAAAGTAATGTCATCGCCCAGCGGCAGGAGCTTTTCCTTGATTGAGGCGATAAGCGTGTCGTGATCACCACCCGGCAGATCTGTTCGCCCAATCGATCCGGCAAAAAGCACATCACCCGAAATCGCCAGCCCGAGATCCTTGTTGTAAAACACAACGTGCCCCGGCGCATGACCAGGACAGTGCAGAACCTGAAACTCAGCACCCGCAGCCGTAACCACATCACCTTCAACAAGCCATTGATCTGGTTCAACTTTCTGGACAGTACCCAAACCAAACTGCATGGCCTGATCTTCAACACGGTTGATCAGTGATCGATCAGCTTCATGTGGGCCTATCACTTTAACGCTCAACATTTCTGCGAGTTCAGCTGCACCGCCGATATGGTCGATATGTCCATGAGTGATGAGGATATGCTCTACCGTTACATCCAGCTCTTTCAGCGCAGCATGAATATGATCCACATCTCCGCCCGGATCAACAACAGCAGCTTTGCGCGTGTTCTTGTTCCAGACGATACTACAGTTCTGCTGAAAGGCAGTGACCGGGACAACAGTTATCTGAACTCCCGTCATATCTGCTTTATTGCTGGCATCAGTCATAAGTACCTCATCTCCCAAATTCGGTTTTTTCGCACCATACAGTAATCAGATATGCCCTGCCACTCTCCCCCTTCTGAAACCAGCTGATATTAAGGCATTCAAATACACCCCCGGAACAACGCCCGGACGAATACCCTTCATAATTGCAGTCACAGTCAAACATGCAAGTATCATTTGTTTTCGCTAAATATTCGTTCTTTTAGATGTAAACAGTAGGGTTTTGTCCTCCTGTTCCTGGCTATACCCCCAATTTCATAGGGTTTCACCTCCATCTTCCCTAGGAAAAGCTTGCTCTATTACCAAACTGAACCCTATTATATGCAGCGCATACGTAAATACTGCCTATGTTGAACTGGCCACTATTATTACCCAGCCAAGCAATTAGGGAGTGTTTGTGATGAAAGGCAGGTAGGAGCTCTTAACCTAAGCCCACTAAGACATTTGGTTATATTTTTTGTGTGTTTTCGGAGGGGCAGCTGGCTTTGAGAAAGCAAATACATGCGGATACTGGCAGGTTTAAAGCAGCAGAAAAGGCGATATTGTAATGCATAATGGGAATTCGGGTCGTCGTCCACGCAGCAAGCGAGGCGGCAAGCGCGAATTTGGGGATTCGCAGAGTTTCGGCCCGGAGTTTGGGGCACCAGCATATTTTCCAGCAGATTCCGAACGCGGCGCCTATGCGCCTCCTGTGATGGAAAGTGAACGCAGAGGTCCCTACGGTAACCGCAGTCCGGGAGGATACGGCGGAGACCGGAATAACGACTATCGCGCGAGCGGACATGGCGGCAATGACCGGGGCAGCGGGAATAGCAGCCACGGGGACGGCGGCGGAGGCGGTGGCTTCCGGGACGGACCAAACGGTGGCGGAGGCGGACGACGCAGCTACCCACCAGTTGAACGGGGACCTCGCCAGTCTGGCACGGTTAAGTTCTTCAAGTTGGATAAGGGCTTCGGCTTCATCACACCAGATGATGGCGAAAGCGATGTATTCGTTCACATCTCAGCTGTTGAGCGCTCCGGTCTGACAACGCTTGATAGCGGACAGCGGATTACCTTTGAAACAGAACCTGATCGCCGGGGCAAAGGCCCAAAGGCAGTAGAACTGCGACTGGAAGAAGGTACTGCAGCTTCATCTGACACAGCTGAACCTCAGCCAGAGATGCGCGATGATTTTGACAGCGTTGGCCAGGACTGAATACTCTGAACCTGCACTGTTGATTTACTAAAGGCAGTACTTTACTGCCTTTAGTTTTGCGCTCAGCAGAGTGCTTTGCGCCTTGTGTCTCTGCCCGCCATCAGACTATAAGGCCGACAGCAAACCTATTCACAAGAGCGCCTCCAGAGATCTCTTCCCTTGCAGCAGCGCGCGATAAAGGCCAGCAGGCGCCCACCATGAACTACCGGCACATTTACCACGCAGGCAACATTGGCGATGTACTCAAGCATATCGTCCTCGCCAACATATTGAAGTACCTCCAGAAAAAAGATGGAGCCTACAGAGTACTGGACACACATGCCGGAACTGGTCTGTATGACCTGACCTGTGAAGAGGCCCGGAAAACCGGAGAATGGCAGCATGGCGTCGGCAAAGTTCTGGAAAACATTGGCACCGCTCCAGATCCGGTGAAGGAAGTTCTCTCGCCCTGGCTGGAAACAGTCGGGAAACTCAACCCGGGTGGTGGCGTACAATTTTACCCTGGCTCCCCTGAAATTGCCTGGATGCTTGCCAGAAAACAGGATCGCCTGACACTCACAGAGCTTCATCCAGAAGATTTTGAAGAGCTGAAGAACAATTACGGCGGGGACAAAAAAGTCAAGGTGATTGCACTGGATGCCTGGCTCGCATTGGGTAGCTTCCTCCCCCCAAAAGAAAGACGCGGAGTCGTCCTGATCGACCCGGCTTTCGAAGTGGAAGATGAGTTCGCACGGGTTGCTGATGGCATCATTCGCGGCTGGAAGAGATGGCCAACTGGAACATTTGCCATTTGGTATCCGGTCAAAAATTTCAGCGCAGTTCGACAACTCATTGCTACGCTTGAAGAAGCCGGCGTTCGCAATACCGTAAAAATAGAATTGTCGGCAGGCAAAATCAGCACAGACGCGCCAATGAAAGCTAGCGGGATGATGGTTATCAATCCTCCCTGGACACTCACAAAAGACATGAACACAGCTTTGCCATGGCTTTGTAAAACGCTGACGCAGGGCATCAACCCGTCATGGAACGTGGAGCAGGTTATTCCTGAGCAACCCCTCAGAACCCCAGATTGACCCGCAACAGCAAATCACTGATTGCTAGAGGCGCAGGGCCAAAGCTCGTGCGCTACTGGTATCTCGTCGCGCCTCACAAGGAGGAGGGTGCATAAACGCTCCCTGCAGGCAGCTGTCCGCTGCTTCAGACCAGCCAGCCTTTCCGTGGAGAGAGTTAATGCACGCAAGATCAATCCTGACCTTATTGACTGCAACTGTACTGAGTGTTGCCACCGGAATGACATTTGCTGCTGATCTGGTGCCTCCGGGAACCTATGACACAACCATTCCTCAGATAGACGAAGAGGGTTTCACCGATCCTAATGAGAACATCTATTTCGGACGGTCCGGCGACTATCTGCCAGCCTGTGACTCCGGCACCGCGCAAAGAGCCGCCGCACGGCAAATCGCACGTGCTGTCCCAAGTTATTATGAGGGGTTGGAAATCAAGCTGATCGAAGATATTCGCGAGTCAGATTTCACGATCAGACGCCCAGACCCGGTAGGCCGCCGCTACTGTAATGGGGTGGCAACGCTGACCGACGATACCCGTCACCGTATCTACTACGCACTGGTGCAGTATGATGGCTTCCTCGGCCTTTCATGGGGTGTCAGAGCTTGCCTGGACGGCCTGGACGAGTTCAGGGTCTACGATGGCGAATGTCGGACGGTTCGGCCAGAGCAGGAAATCATTCCTCGTTAACGTAATAACTCAAAGGTGGTTTAACATAACACCTTGCTACATCATGCCTCGTAGGACTGTCTGTGCCTGAGATTTATATTGGGTCTCAGCACAGTCCTACGGGTTCACAACTAATGAAATACTATCTCGCCTACGCCAGTCATGATGGCCAGACTGAAAAAATAATTGGCAAGATCTCAGAGTTTCTAGAAGAGAACGGGGAAAGGATTGTCTTCCTCCCTCTTGTAACGGGGCTGGAACAGCTCCCGCCTGATTTGAAGAACAACCGAATTCTCATTGGAGCTCCTATCCGTTATGGCTTCCACTTGCGTCCGGTTCGCCAGTTCGTCAGCCGTAACCTGGCAGAGCTGAACCAGACACACACAGCATTCTTTTCAGTAAATCTGACAGCTAGAAAGCCAGAGAAGAGTAACCCTTTAACCAACGCATACCTTAGAAAATTCCTGAAAAAATCGAAGTTTGAACCAAAGAAGGCTGCCGTCTTCGCAGGTGCTCTCAACTACCCTGATTACAGACCTTGGGATCGATTGATGATCCAGCTCATCATGAAGATGACCAGTGGCCCGACAGATCCCACACTCACTGTCGAGTTTACCGATTGGAATGCCGTCCATCGCTTTGCAGAGGAGCTGACTCAGTAGTCGCAGGCTCTGATACAATCAAAGCGAAGTCCCTTGCATTATTGTTTGAAACACGGATATTGTTCGGACGATTCAATTCTCCCAGAGCGCATCGCAGAAAGAACCTCCAGGTTTGGGATAAGGATGCGCGTTGCAAGATGATCCGGTGTTTTACAGGTGGCTACCATGCAAACTCTCCGCTCCTCCAGTGCGTCTCCATTTGGTCGAAAAATTAAGCTCGCATTGTACGTGCTGGGCTTCGCAGACAAAGTGAGTGTTGAAGTCGCAAACACACTTGATCCCAACGACACGCTCCGCCAGCAAAATCCACTCGGCAAGATCCCGTGCCTTATTCTTGAAGATGGCAACGTGCTCTATGACAGTCGCGTTATCACTGAGTATCTGGACTATATGGCTGGTGGCGAAAAGCTGATACCGGCAGGTGCTGAACGGTTTGAAATTCTGACCAGGCAAGCCCTTGCCGATGGTATCTGCGATGCAGCAATCCAGATCGTTTATGAAAGCCGTATGCGTCCTGAAGAGAAGAGGCATAAGGAGTGGGTAGCCTACCAACAGGCCAAGGTTGATCGAGCGCTGACAGAGTTCGAACACAATCCGCTACCAAACGTCCAGCACAACTCTCCCAATGCCGCACAGATCGCATTAGCGTGTGCCCTTGGATATCTTGACCTTCGTTTAGCTGGTGAGTGGCGCAAATCTTACCCAGCCCTCGTTACATGGCTGGATGACTTCGCTTCAAGCGTACCATCATTTGACAAAACAAAAGCTGAACCCTGCCTCCGGGTCTAATGGTTATACTCTAGACATCACCAATGGCATTTCGGACTGCACCCAGATGGCGTTCGCCTGTTCTTTAGGCTACCTCGATTTGCAAGTGAATGGTGACTGGCGGCAAAGAAGTCCGGAACCGATTCGCTGGCATGATGGCTTTGCGAACCGATTCCGGCCAATAACTAAACGCAAGCACCAAAAAAGCATGAGAGAAGCTAATAACGAAAAAGGCGCATGTCTGAAGCATGCGCCTTCAAAGCAGAAAATCAGAACTTCATGGAGACGCCCGCGCGTACCAGATTTTCGTCGATTTTAGTTTTTTCAGACGTGCCGCCGAAGTCAAACTTCTGTTTGCCAAAATCCTGATAAAGGTATTCGAGGCGAGCAGTCAGAGTGTCGGTTACAGCCTGTTCAACACCAGCACCTACAACATAACCAGCCACGGTTTTCTCATCCTTGCCTGCGGGAGCTTTTGCAGTCAGGTCTTTGAATGCCGCACCACCTGTACCGTATACGAGCGTACGGTCAAATGCGTAACCAGCACGAGCGCGAACAGAAGCGTTCCAGTCGGACTGCAGCTCCACGCCAGCGGTTTTCTCTTCAAGGTCATTGTACTGAATATCGGCTTCAGCACCCAGGACAAAACCTGGCGCAACCATGAAGTTGTAACCAGCGTGGACACCGGCAGTTAGACCATCCTGGTCGTCATCCAATGCACCGTATGCACCGTTTTTGCCATCCGCACCAAGGAAACTCCAGCCAGCATTGGCACCAATGTAAGCGCCGGACCAGTCATACGTAGAAAAGGTCGCTGGTGTGTCATAAGAAATTTCTGGCTGATTTGGCTGTACTGGCTGAGGAAGGTCAGCAGCAAGGGAAGTGCCGGCCATCAGACCGAGAGCAATAGCGGTATAAGACGCAATACGCAGCATGTATCATTCTCCAACAAACATAAACGGAGCGCATGAAACGCATCCGCTGGGGGAAGGCGACCAAATAAGACCGCCCCAGAGTGGAGAAAGGTATGATTTGATTTTGTGGCTGGATCGGACACGAATTCCGGTTAATTCAAGGCAAACTACAGAAAGAATATGGCGACTCTGACAACCTATTGTTTACGCTAGGTAATATATACTATTTTAGTGGCTTTTTTACAATACGCAAGTCGTGATCAATTTTCTCGGCTGAATATTTTGCATAGAACTGCTGTCAAAAGTGATCTGAGACACTTCAAGAACGCCGTAAACCTCTCTATATACCCGGTCAGGCTCCTCTATGCCCCCTTTGGTGTAACAAATCACCTTACATAATTGGAATTTCAGCCCATGCTTTTCTCATATGCTGCCCTCCTCGGAGGTCTTGCACTATTGATTTTTGCCGGTGACCTGCTAGTACGCGGCGCGGTGTCAATTGCTCAGGCTCTGGGAATTCCAACTCTCATCATCGGTTTGACGATCGTCGCCTTTGGTACCTCTGCGCCAGAGCTCTTTATATCTTTGCAAGCTGCCCTCGACGGCGTCAGCGGCGTTGCAATCGGGAACGTCGTCGGCTCCAATATCGCAAACGTATTGCTGGTTCTTGGAGTACCTGCCCTGATCGCAACAACGCCATGTGATGAGAAAGGCGCTCATAGAAATGCACTGTTTATGCTTGTGGTCTCCGTCATCTTTGCAGCACTCTGCTTCATGGGTACACTAACCCACTATGCAGGTATCGGCCTTCTTGTATTGCTCGCAATCTTTCTGGGGGACTCAGTACGCGCAACCAGGAATCATAAGAAAGAGAATGGCTCTTGCTGTGTAGTCGCTTCTGATGGAGATGAAGAAGACGATCTGGACGTCGATTCCGTTCCGGAGAACAAGGCAGTTGCTGCACTCTTCCTCGTTCTCGGCCTGATCGGCCTGCCAATTGGCGCACAACTGACCATTTCCGGCGCAACTGACGTGGCCTCATCCTGGGGCGTTTCCGATACCGTCATCGGTCTGACTGTCGTTGCACTTGGCACCTCGCTGCCAGAGCTTGCAACAACCGTCATGGCAGCCGTCCGTCAGCACTCAGCTGTTGCGCTCGGCAACGTCATTGGTTCCAGTGTCTTTAACCTGCTGGCGATCATGGGGATCACCGTCACAATTATTCCGATCCCGATCCCGGAACAGATCCTCATCTATGATATCTGGGTTATGCTGGCCTGTGCCGTACTGCTATATATCTTTGCCGCCAGGCGTCTGTGCCTCGGCAAAGTGTGGGGCATATTCCTCAGCGTTGCCTATGTCGCCTATATCTACGGCGTATTTGCTCTGGATTTCGTCTAGGAGACACAACTAAAACAACTCCGAGAGAACGCACAAGCCGCTGGATCGGATAAGGTGCGTTTCCATATTTCATTTCAGCAAACACCGAAAGCGGTTGGATCATGGCCAAAGACACATCTGACATACCTGCTCAAGCAGAAAATACTGTCGATGTGCGCCAAAGCAATCCAGAGATCCAGTTTGAAAGCAATGCATTACCGCGCAAACCTGGCGTAAAGGGCGTTGAAGTCATTGCAGACTTCGTAACACGCTTGCCCCCTGGCCCCGGCGTCTATCGCATGTTTGATGAGGACGGCGAAGTCCTTTACGTAGGCAAAGCCCGCTCGCTGAAGAAGCGCGTCACAAGTTACACACGACTTCAGGGACAATCAAACCGTATCATGCGAATGATTATGGCTACCGCCGCTATGGAGTTCGTTGAAACCCGAACAGAACCAGAAGCCTTGCTGTTGGAAGCAAACCTGATCAAGCGTTTGCACCCACGCTTTAATGTGCTCCTGCGCGACGACAAGTCCTTTCCATACATTCTGATCAGCGCCGACCATGAAGCCCCTGCACTGATCAAGCATCGCGGTGCCCGCGCCCGCAAAGGCGATTATTTTGGGCCGTTTGCATCTGCGGGCTCCGTCAATGACACTATTAACGCTATGCAGAAGGCGTTTCTCATCCGCAATTGTTCCGATAGTTACTATTCCAACCGTTCGCGCCCTTGCTTGCTTTATCAAATCAAGCGTTGTGCTGCGCCATGCACTGGTGAGATTTCTATCGAGGACTACAAAGGCCTTGTTGCAGAGGCAAAGTCCTTCCTCTCGGGCAAAAGCCAGCTCATCAAACGAGATCTGGCAGTGGCTATGGAGAAGGCCTCTCAGAAACTCGACTTTGAACAGGCAGCTGTCTACCGCGACCGCATCGCCGCACTGTCACATGTTCAGAGCCATCAGGATATCAATCCCCAGAGCATTGAAGAAGCAGATGTCTTCGCTACCTATCAGGAAGGCGGCCAGACATGCGTACAGGTCTTCTTCTTTCGCACAGGGCAAAACTGGGGCAACCGCGCATACTTCCCCAAAGCGGATAAAAGCTACGAACCCTCAGAAATTCTGGAGAGCTTCCTCTCCCAGTTTTACGAGGACAAGCCACCACCACGCATGGTGCTGCTCTCTCATGAACTGGAAGAGCAAGAACTGTTGGCAGAAGCTCTCTCTACAAGAGCCAACCGCAAGGTCGAAATTGCAATACCAAAGCGCGGAGAAAAACGCGAACTGGTGGAACACGCACTCACCAACGCAAAGGGCGCTCTTGGCCGCAGGCTTGCCGAAACATCCAGCCAACTGAAGCTTTTGAAGGGTGTAGCAAAAGCCTTTGATCTGGACCGTACGCCACGTCGCATCGATGTCTTCGACAACTCCCACATTTCAGGCACCAATGCTGTTGGTGGAATGATCGTCGCGGGTCCGGATGGCTTTGCTAAGGGACAGTACAGAAAATTTAACATCAAATCAGAAGACCTGATCCCAGGTGACGATTACGGCATGATGCAGGAAGTGCTTTCACGCCGTTTTACCCGCCTGATGAAGGAAAACCCGGAAGGTTACGAACAAGCCGCCCGGCTCTCTGCACAATCAAAGACCAGCCAGAAAGTCAGTGAAGATGAGCAGGATATCGCGTTATCCAACTCTGAAATCCCTGCATGGCCTGATCTGTTACTGATCGATGGCGGTAAAGGGCAGCTCAGCGCTGTCCGCGAAACACTCGAAGAAATGGGTGTCACGGACATCCCACTGGTCGGCATCGCAAAAGGCCCTGACCGCGATGCCGGACGCGAGAAGTTCTTCGTCACTGGCAAGCAAAGCTTTATGCTGCCTGAACGTGATCCGGTCCTGTACTTTGTGCAACGCCTGCGTGATGAAGCCCATCGCTTCGCGATCGGCTCCCACAGAGCCCGCCGCAAAAAAGCTATCCTTGCAAATCCGCTGGATGAAATCGCAGGCATTGGCCCTGCGAGGAAGCGCATTCTGCTTCGTCACTTCGGCACTGCAAAAGCAGTTTCAAAAGCAGGTATCGATGACTTACGAGCTGTTTCGGGCATCTCCGAGAGTATCGCAAAACTGATTTACAACCATTTTCACGAATAATTACGGGATAACGCATTGTTTTCAAAATTGGAAAGCGACCCTGAGCTATTCTCATCAAAGTCTAACAGCCGAAGGTGAGATCAGTGCGTTCCGGCAGGGTCTTATCAAAGAAAAAGCCAAATAATAGTCAAAGACCTCACAATTGACGAAGACGTCGGGTCAAACCATTTCCCAAGATAGTGTCCCGAGAGGTGGTGTAATTTGTTCTCCGGCGTTTTGAACTTACCGGTTACATGGCCGCGAGTATTTGCGGAGCCATGATTTGATCTTCGCAGATTGGCTTTTGTGTTTCCAGTGTCATGTAGCGCCTGGCCACAGCCCATTCATCATTTTGCTCCAGCAGCATTGCTCCAACTAATCGCGTTATGGCTATTTCATTGGGGAAGATGCCGATTACATTTGTTCTTCGCCTGATCTCTTTATTGAGCCTCTCCAACGGGTTTGTTGAGTGTATGTGTGCGCATTCCGGAGCATCCGGCCGGCTAATCCGGAGTATCCGGCCACCTTTGGCGATCCGTCTTGAGGCCTGAAGATTTAGGTATCAGCTTTGGTGCATTTCGTCACCCGTTTTGACATGCGTTTTTCGAAATGACTGGCCTTCGAGTTCGAGGCGATATGCGTTGTGTACGAGCCGATCGAGGATGGCATCGGCAAAGGTTGGTTCTGCGATAACCTCATGCCATGTTTTCAACGGCAATTGGCTGGTGATCAGGATTGCCCCTGCGCCATAGCGATCTTCGACGATTTCCATCAGGTCGCGCCTCTGATTTGCGTTCAGACGATCCGGCCCCCAGTCGTCGAGGATCAGGAGTTGGGTTTTGATAAGGCTTCGAAAGAGGCGCGGGAAGCGGCCTGGGCCAGCGCACAGGCCAGCCAGGTTTTGCCGACACCACATGAGCCGGTGATCATCAAGTTCCGTTTGTCCCGTATCCAGTTACCTGTCAGCAGCTGTTGGAACAGCGCTTTGTCCAGCCCACGTCTGGTTTTGTAGTCGACATCCTCCGGGGCGGCTCCCACATGGCGCAGACGGGCGGTTCGCATTCGGCTCTCGAACCGCTTGGTCTCGCGACTGGCGGCTTCCCGGTCGATGAGTAGCCCCAACCATTCTGCATGGGTCAGATCGGCGGTTCCGTCCTGGTTATCCAATTCGGTGAAGGCCTGGGCCATCCCATCTAGCTTGAGGCTCTTGAGTTGCTCCAGGGTTGGGTGTGTCAGCATATCTTATCCTTTCAGTGGAAGTAATCCGCAC
>CANNAV010000048.1 GCA_947502585.1 uncultured Pseudovibrio sp. | reverse complement strand
TGCCACTTTGCTCTCGCCGGTTTTGGGCGTTCCCGGCGGGCGCGTCTTTTCCCGAAGTAAACCGTCCACGCCCTCAAACATAAACCGCTCCTGCCAACGCCAAACGGTTTTCTTCGTTTTGCCTGTGGCTGCCACAATCGCCATCAACCCAAGACCGTCGCCGCTCAAAAGGATGATACGGCACCGCCAGACATGCTTTTGCGGGGAGGCCGGGTGAGAGACAATTGCCTCAAGTCGGCTGCGGTCTTCACTCGAGACGCTGAATGAGTTTTTTGTGCACATGCCCGACTATACCACATTAGGAGCTATTTGTCTCGCACAATCCACTAGATTGCGGTGGCATTTAAAATAAACGCTCCTGAAATGCCCGAGAAATTTGGTTTCCAGCAATTTACCAGGGATGTTCTGAAGAAGCGCACGCTACTGATAATGTCGAAAGCTTAAAAAGCCACACCTCTGCGGGTAGCTGATCGAACGCCTGGGTGCATCTTGGAAGCAGAGCTGTCTTCGCTTTGCAATACGGACCTGATTGAGCCGACGACCTTTGAATTATTGTCATTAAAGCACCTGCCGTCTGCGTCGCTGCATTAGTTCAGAAAAATGATGGAGTAATGCTATGGCCTTCAGGTCATGTCCGCTGACTTATTAACATTGAAATAAAAGGCTATGAATTCCTGTTTTGAAGGTTGATTGTTAGTCTTGAAGAGCGGAGATTCCTACAAACGTTTCGATAGTTACGTTGCGGATGGGTTTGGTTGAAATGGTATTGATGAGGTGCGCTCAGTTGATCCAGGAGTAAGTAATTTGTCCAATAGGATACATATTTCCTTGTATTTTAACGTAGTTTTAGGGCTATAAGAAGCTGGCCACCTTGTCGCAGAGACCTTACTGGAAGAGGTTCAATTCTGCGGAGTTTATAGAAATATGAATTGAGAAGCTCTTGGGAGGAGTTTTTATGGACCGCCGTAGTTTTCTGAAAAATGCTGGTTTGGCAAGTGCAACCGCTGGCGCAGCTACTCTTGCAGCTCCAGCACTCGCAACTGGTAAGCGCGAACTGAAAATGGTTACCACCTGGCCTAAGAACCTTCCGGGTCTGGGTACCGGAGCACAGCGTGTCGCTGATCGCATCACAGTTGCAAGTGAAGGTCAGCTGAACGTAAAGCTGTTTGCTGCTGGTGAGCTCGTTCCTGCATTTGAAAGCTTCGACGCTGTTTCCAATGGTACCGCTGACATGTACCATGGTGCTGAGTACTACTGGCTCGGCAAGCACAAAGCATTTGGCTTCTTCACTGCCGTTCCAAATGGTATGACAGCGGCTGAACTGGACGCATGGATGCATTTTGGTGGCGGACAACAGCTATGGGATGAGCTGGCTGGCAGGTTTAACGTGAAATCCTTCCTTGCCGGGAACACCGGTCTTCAGGCGGGTGGCTGGTTCAATAAAGAGATCAACTCTCTTGAAGACCTCAAAGGTCTGAAGATGCGTATGCCTGGTCTGGGTGGTGAAGTTTTGCGCCGCCTGGGTGCATCTGCTGTCGCGCTTCCTGGCTCCGAAATCTTCCCTGCACTGCAGTCCGGCGCGATTGATGCGACTGAATGGGTGGGTCCATGGAACGACATGGCACTCGGCTTCTACAAGGTGGCGAAGTATTACTATACTAAAGGCTTCCATGAGCCAGGTGCTGGTTTGTCCCTGGGTATGAACAAAGGTGTTTGGGAAAGCTTCACACCTGGTCAGCAGGAGCTGGTCCGCTCTGCATGTCTGGCAGAGAACAACTACATGTTCGCCGAGTACAACCACAACAATGGTGCTGCTCTGGAAACTCTCCTGACCAAGCACAATGTTCAGGTTCGTGATTTCTCAGACGAGGTATTTGACGCAATCGCCAGCAGGTCTGAAGAAGTGGTTGCTGAAGTGGCTGAAACAGATGACATTTCCAGGCGCATCTACGAAAGCTACTTTGAGTCCCGTAAGAATACCTCTGCATGGTTGAACCTTGCAGAACGCAACTTTGTGACTGCCCGTAATCGTATCCTGGGCTGATTTTATTTATTGCACCACAGGCTCCCCGCATTTTTTGCAGGGAGCCTTTCTTTCATAAGTTCTATTCAGGCCTTTGGGGCCCAATAATAATCCTGGGGGCTTGGTTTAGGCCAAGACGAAGAGGCGGTTATGCGCGCCCTTATGAAACTGATTAAATCGGTCAATGGCGGTATCGGCAAGAGCTGCGCCTGGCTGTCTCTGGGTATTGTGCTTGTCCAGTTCACAGTGGTGGTGATGAGATACGTATTTGGTATCGGCTCCATCTGGATGCAGGAATCCATCACTTATATGCATGATTTCCTGTTTATGCTGGCTGCTGCTTATACATTAAGCGTTGACGGGCACGTGCGGGTCGACATTTTCTACCGTGATGCGCGACCACGGATCAAGGCAATGGTTGATCTGTTCGGTTCGGTCGTCTTCCTTCTTCCGATGTGTGCTGTGATTGTCTATTGGTCCTGGGGCTATGTGGCCAGCTCATGGGCAATCCTGGAAGGGTCGCAGGAAGCTTCCGGCATTCAGGGGCGGTATCTCCTGAAGAGTGCAATTATTGCCTTTGCCATTCTCGTTGGCCTGCAGGGGCTAGCTATTATTATTCGATGCCTGCTTGCCCTTGGCGGTGATAAGAAGGCACTCGACTCATTTCGTCAGATTCAGGAGTAAACGGAGATGGATGGACTTCTTCATACTCTCGATATTTTGATGTTTGCGGTTGCCTGCGTCTTCTTGCTTCTGGGCTTTCCTGTTGCATTTACGCTTGCCGGCGTCGCTCTTATCTTCGCGTTGATCGCAACGTTCCTTGGTGGCAGCGTGACGCTTGGGGCCATCCCGAGCCGAATTTTCGGCACCATGTCCAATGAAACCCTGATTGCGGTTCCGCTTTTCATCTTTATGGGGGTGATGCTGGAGCGCTCCAGGGTTGCGGAAGAGCTTCTGGAAACTATGGGCCGGTTGTTTGGGCGTATGCCGGGCGGTCTCGGGCTTTCCGTCACGATTGTGGGGGCTTTGCTTGCTGCTTCTACCGGTATTGTTGGTGCTACCGTGGTTACTATGGGGCTTTTGTCTTTGCCAACCATGTTGCGGAACGGTTATAGCCCACGCCTCGCCTGTGGTTCGATTGCGGCATCCGGTACGCTGGGGCAGATTATTCCGCCTTCCATCGTGCTTGTGTTTCTTGCTGACCAGCTTTCTAACGGCTACCAGATCGCTCAGCGTGAGATGGGGAACTTTGCCCCGGAACCCTTCTCTGTAGGGGATTTGTTTGCAGGTGCGCTTATCCCAGGTCTTACACTTGTTGGTCTGTACATCGTGTACCAGCTGTTTGTGGCGTTTACACAGCCGCACAAGGCACCTCCAATGCGCGATGATAAATCTGCCGGACCAACCATCAGCCAGATTCTCCATGCTCTTATTCCGCCAATTGCGCTTATTATTGCGGTGCTTGGTTCAATTCTAGTCGGTATTGCAACACCAACTGAAGCTGCTGCTGTGGGTGCCGTTGGTGCGTTGCTGCTTGCAGGTTACCGCATGGAAGAAGATAAGCCCTGGCCGGTGTATCTGGCTGTGCTGTCTCTTGTGGTGATGCTGGCTCTGACATCCTTCATGGATCTGCGTGTTGCACGGGATGCGATCCCAGCCGGTGATATGGTCGGTATCTGGATTGCTGGTATCTCCTGCGCGGTGCTTGCCTATGGATTGCTGGTTTCGCTTTACCGTGTGATGGCAAAGAAAGTGCTTGTTCCAGTGATGCAGTCGACGACACAGATCACCTGTATGGTCTTTGTGATCCTGATTGGCGCAACCTTCTTTTCCCTGATCTTCCGTGATCTGGGTGGTGAAGAGTTAGTGAGGGAAACTCTGACTGGTTTGCCAGGTGGTGCAATGGGAGCGATCATCGCAGTTATGGCCGTTATGTTCGTGCTGGGTTTCTTCCTGGACTTCCTTGAAATCGTGTTCGTGGTTGTTCCACTTGTTGCCCCAACTCTGCTGCAGCTTGAGATGCCTAATGGTGAACCGATGAGCCCTGCATGGCTGGGTGTAATGATGGCTGTAAACTTGCAAACGTCGTTCCTGACGCCTCCGTTTGGCTTTGCATTGTTTTACTTGCGTGGTGTTGCTCCTCCGTCAGTGAAAACCTCAGACATTTACTTCGGTATCATTCCGTTTGTTCTCATTCAGGTGCTGATGCTGGTGATTCTGTGGTACTTGCCGGAATTGGCAACATGGTTGCCGAAAGTGATCTATGGATAAAAGTAGTAATCGATTAGTATAGGTAAGGGGTGAGAGTATTCTTGCCCCTTTTTGTTGCATTGTCATCAAGTCAAAGAAGTGATTCCTTTTTGACTTAATCTAATTATCTATAAAAATAATTGAAACCTAATCAAAAGTATTGATATTCTACTCGACTATATTATTTCGCTTATGCGTGAAAAGTATAATTAATGTATACCTTAGTATAGATTTAATTAAACGTAACTACTTGAAATGTCACGAGTTTGCGTTGCACAAACTCTTAAGGTTGCATTACGCAATTAATAAAGTACATTAAAAGTTCTTCATATCTTGCTAAGAATAAGTCAAGGGAGGAACTCGCAGGTGGAGTACTTGCGAGACGGGGCTATTAGTCTTTCGTCTTTCCTCGGAGTAAGAAGGCAGACCACAGGCACGAGACAGCCATTGGTGAGAGGTGATTCAAAGATGCAGGTGCCTCCGTCAGCGGGTATGGACACATTTCCGCAGTTGCTTATTCGGAATGCGCGGGAATGGGGCGATCGTCCCGCATATCGCGAAAAGGACCACGGGATCTGGCAGTGCTGGACCTGGCGTGAGGTCCTTGGAGAAGTGCGCAAGCTCTCTCTGGGGCTTACGAGCCTTGGTTGCAAAGAGGGCGACAAAGTTGCGGTAATTGGTGCAAACCGTCCGCACCTTTATTGGGTTTTTGCAGCGGTGCAGGCGTTGGGTGGTATTCCAATTCCGGTCTATTCTGATTCTGTGGCAGAAGAGATCGCCTACGTTCTTGACCACGCAGAAGTTCGTTTTGCAGTTGTTGAGGATCAGGAGCAGGTTGATAAGCTGCTTGAGATGTCCGCGAAGCTGCAGCAGCTTGAACACATCATTTACGAGGACCCAAAAGGCCTTAGTGATTACGACCACACAAACCTTCACCGTTACCTGACAGTTCAGGAAGCCGGGCAGACACTGCTGGACAACGATGAGAAGCTTGCTGTTGACTGGTTTGAAACCGTCAGGGCTGGCAAGCGTGAAGACGTTGCTGTGATCCTGTACACCTCCGGTACGACTGGCCGCCCGAAAGGGGTGATGCTGACCTTTAATAACCTGATCACTGCTGTTCAGAATGCCAACAGGTTTGATAATCTGGATGAGAAAGCAGACACAGTTGCATACCTGCCTATGGCATGGGTTGGTGATCACGTATTCTCCTACGCTCAGTGTCTGACAGCCGGGTATTGTGTGAACTGTCCTGAAGGTCCGGAAACAGTTTCGATTGACCGCAAGGAAATTGCCCCAACTTACATGTTTGCACCGCCGCGGGTGTTTGAGGGCATGCTGACGCACATCACTGTTCGCATGGAAGATGCGGGCAAGATGAAGAAGAAGCTGTTTGACTACTTCCTTGATTGTGCAAACCGGGTTGGTGAGCGCATTCTGAATGGAGAGAAAGTCTCTCTGCTTGAACGTATGAAATATGCAGTTGGTGAGTTTTGCGTGTATGGACCACTGAAAAACGAGATGGGTTTCTCCCGTGTTCGCGTGGCTTACACCGCAGGTGAAGCGATTGGTCCTGAAATCTTTAAGTTCTACCGGTCAATAGGCCTGAACCTGAAACAGCTTTACGGGCAGACGGAATCTTCCGTGTTTATTACCTCTCAGCCTGATGGTCAGATTTATGCTGATACGGTTGGCGTTCCCATGCCAGATGTTGAGGTGAAGATCGCTGACAGCGGTGAGGTTATGTATCGCTCGCCTGGCGCGTTTCTTGGCTATTACAAGAATGATGACGCGACGAAGGACACGAAAACGGAGGATGGCTGGGTTCACACTGGTGATGCTGGCATGTTCCTTGAAAATGGTCACCTGAAGATCATTGATCGCGCTAAGGATGTCGGCAAGCTGACTGACGGCTCCATGTTTGCGCCTAAGTACATTGAGAACAAGCTGAAGTTCTTCCCGAACATCAAAGAAGTTGTGACCTTTGGAAACGAGCGCGACTACGTTTGTGCCTTTGTGAATATTGATCTTGTTTCGGTTGGCAACTGGGCTGAGCGTAACAACATCGCCTATGCCTCCTATCAGGAACTGGCCGCGCATCCTGACGTTTACAAGACAATCCAAAGCCATGTGAATCAGGTGAACAAGGCTCTTTCCAAAGAACCTATGATGGCTGGTGCGCAGATCAAACGTTTCCTTGTTCTGCATAAAGAGCTGGATCCGGATGATGGCGAGCTGACACGTACGCAGAAAGTACGGCGTAGCTTTGTTGCAGACCGTTATGCGCCTCTGATTGAAGCGTTTTATGCCGGTGAGACCTCTAGGCATGTGGTGACTGAGGTGGTTTTTGAAGATGGCCGTCATGGCATTATCGAAGCCACCGTCGAGATCCGGGACATGGACACCTATAGTCCTGAATGCCTGTCCGCGATTGGGGAGGCTGCAGAATGACTGTAATAGATCCAACGCCTGAAGAGGTCAGAAAAAGGGGCGGGGAGCGCGAAGTTCTGCTGGATCTTCAGAACATTTCTCTGGCCTTTGGCGGCGTTAAAGCAATTACCAATATCTCCTTCAATATCAGGAAGGGTGAAATTCGCGCGATCATTGGCCCGAACGGAGCTGGTAAAACCTCCATGCTCAATGTGATCAATGGCTTTTATCAGCCACAAGAAGGTGTGATCACCTTTAACGGCCAAAAGCGCAGCTCCATGAAGCCGCACCTTGCGGTTAGTCAGGGTATCGCCCGAACTTTCCAGAACGTTGCTTTGTTTAAGGGCATGTCCACGCTGGATAATATCATGGCAGGTCGCGCAACACGCATGAAGCGGAACATGTTCTGGCAAATGCTCTATTGGGGGCCTGCTCAGCAAGAAGAAATCGAGCACCGTAAGAAGGTTGAGGAGATCATTGATTTCCTCGAAATCCAGCATATCCGTCGTACACCTGTAGGGACGCTTCCTTATGGTTTGCAGAAGCGTGTTGAGCTTGCTCGTGCACTGGCGATGGAGCCGGAACTGCTGCTGCTCGATGAGCCTATGGCAGGTATGAATCTGGAAGAGAAAGAGGACATGAGCCGCTTCATTCTTGACGCGAATGATCAGCTCGGCACCACGATTGCTCTGATTGAACATGACATGGGTGTTGTGATGGACCTTTCCGACCGTGTCGTTGTTTTGGACTATGGCCGCAAGATAGCTGATGGCGTTCCAGAAGAAGTGCAAAGCAACCAGGAAGTCATTGATGCCTATCTGGGCCTCTCACACTAGGGAGTTCCCCCATGGAAACGCTTTACACTGTATTTGTTGATCCATTCGTTCAGATGTTTGAAGTGCCGGACTTCTTTCTGCAGGTGTTGTGGGAAGGTCTTGTCTCAGGTGTGCTTTATGCACTGATTGCACTTGGTTTTGTGCTTATCTTCAAGTCCTCGCGCATATTTAACTTTGCACAAGGGATCATGGTTGTGTTTGCAGCGCTCTCTCTGGTTAGCCTGCATACCTTTCTGGTTCCGTTTGTTGGCAACGAGTTTGTTGCTGCGGCAATTGCGATGCCACTTACTCTTGGCATCATGTATGCGCTGGCGATGAGCGTTGAGCGCGTAGTGCTTCGTCCGCTTATAGGACAGCCAGACATCATTCTGTTCATGGCAACCATTGGTATCACCATGTTCCTCATCGGTTTCGGTGAGTTTGTGTTCGGTGGTGAGAACAAAGTGATGATTACCGAAGCGCTTGGTATTCCAACGGGTGCTATTGAATTTGAACCGTTCGGGGGCTTCCTGCTTCTGGAAGAGAAAGACGTGTTCGCGGTTGTGATGGCGATTGTGCTGGTTATCAGCCTGCTGGTGTTCCTCAACAAATCTGCAATGGGTCGTGCGATACGTGCGCTGGGCGATGATCATACTGCAGCTCTGTCTGTCGGTATCTCCCTCAGCACCATCTGGGTTCTGGTCTGGTTTATTGCGGGTGTGATTGCTCTTGCTACTGGTATTGTCTGGGGCGCTCGTGCAGGTGTGTCGTTTGCTCTGGAAGTAATCGCATACAAGGCTCTGCCAGTGCTGATGCTTGGCGGTCTGGAATCAGTTTCTGGTGCTATTATCGGCGGTATTACCATCGGCATTCTTGAAAAAGTTTTTGAAATTTACTGGGGTCAGCCTCTGTTTGGTGGCAACACCGAAACTTGGTTCGCCTTCATTTTTGCTTTGATTGTTCTGCTGTTCCGTCCGCAAGGGCTGTTCGGTGAGAAAATCATTGAGCGCGTGTAAAGGAGGCCTGACGTGTTTTACAGAACTTCCGGTCAGTTCAAAACGACCTATGAAAGTGATCAGGCGCTCTTCCCAATCAAGCAGGATATGGTGCTGCTGGTTGTGATCCTTGCCGTTATGTATGTGATCTTTCCGATGTTCGCATCGGAGTTCACCTACAAGGCTCTGCTTGTGCCGGTCCTGATTTATTCTCTGGCCTCACTTGGCCTGAACATTTTGACCGGGTATGCCGGGCAGCTTTCTCTGGGGACAGCGGGCTTCATGGGCGTTGGTGCTTATGCTTGCTACAAGATCACTACGATCTTCCCGGAAGTGAACATCATCATTGCCTTGTTCCTTTCCGGCTTCTTCTCAGCTGCGGTGGGGGTTGCGTTTGGGTTGCCGTCGCTGCGCATTAAAGGTTTCTACCTCGCGATTGCAACGCTTGCTTCGCAGTTCTTCCTGGTGTGGCTCTTTGAGAAGTGGGCGTGGCTTTATAATTACAATTCATCTGGTGCGATTGAAGTGCGCACCATGGATATCTTTGGCCTTGTTGTAACAGGTCCAAATGCATCGCCCATGGTCCAGTACTATTTTGTTCTTGGCATTGTCTCCGTCGTGACCTTGGCTGTGATCAACCTGACACGTGGTCGCTATGGCCGTACGTGGAAGGCCGTCCGCGATATGGATATTGCTGCGGAACTGGTTGGCATCAACCTGATGCGTGCAAAGCTCTCTGCCTTCGCTGTCAGCTCCTATATAGTGGGTATTGCCGGCGCGCTTATGGTATTCTTCTGGAAAGGTGCTGCAGAGCCGAACCTTTTCGATATCCCAATGAGTTTCCAGATAGTCTTTATCGCGATCATTGGTGGCCTTGGTAGTGTGATGGGTAATTTCCTCGGCGCGATCCTCATTCTTGCGCTGCCAGTTGTGCTGAGCCTGTTGCCTGAACTTCTCGGGTTAAGCATCGGTTCGGCCACCATGGAGCACGTCAACGTTATGGTGGTTGGTTCCCTCATTATCATGTTCTTGATTGTTGAGCCTCACGGTCTTGCGCGGTTTTGGGCGCTAATTCGTGAAAAGCTCATTATTTGGCCTTTTCCTCACTAGTAAAGAATTGAGCGAGTAGCTGAGGAATAGAGGAAATGGTCCGCGGCGGGAGCCGCAAAAGCGGAGGAAAATATGAAACACCTTAGTAATTTCGGTAAGGCTGTTGCAGCAGGGGCCTTTGCTGTTGCTATGAGCACAGCTGCGATGGCAGCTGACGGCCTTAACTTTCCAAACCTGACATACCGTACCGGCCCATTTGCGAGCACAGGTACGCCAATCATGAACGGCCAGCGTGATTACATGCTCATGCTGAACGAGCGCGATGGTGGTATCGGCGGGATGCCAATAGATTACATCGAATGTGAAACCGGCTACAACACTAACAAAGGCGTTGAGTGCTACGAGAAGACTAAGGGGAAAGCTCTCGTCACACAGCCATGGTCAACCGGTATCACTCTGCAGGTTATGCCACGCACTAACGTAGACCGTATCCCAATTCTGGCACCTGGCTACGGCTTCTCGCCGATGTCTGATGGGGATACGTTTGCCTGGGCGTTTAACCCACCAGTGTCTTACTGGGATGGCGCATACATGATCCTCGACTACATTGCCGGTGGTGACATGTCTTCGCTGAAGGGTAAGAAGATCGTTCTTCTGCACCTGGACCATCCATTCGGCAAAGAGCCAATCCCGCTTCTGGAAAAGCTTGCTGAAATATATGACTTCAGGCTGGTTCCGGTCCCTGTTGGTCTGAAAGAAATGCAGAACCAGTCTGCGCAGTGGTTGCAGATCCGTCGTGAACGTCCTGACAACGTTGTTATGTGGGGTTGGGGTGCGATGAACGCTGGTGCGATTACCGAAGCGGTTAAGACCCGTTACCCAATGGAAAACTTCATCGGTGTCTGGTGGTCTGGCTCTGATGCTGACCTGCAGAACGTTGGTGCCAAAGCGAAGGGTTACAAATCTGTCAGCTTTAATGCACCAGGAAACTTCCCGGTGCTTGAAGACATCCGTAAGTACGTTGTTTCCAAAGGCAACTCAAAAATCAAATCTGAAGCTGAAATGGACACGATCTTCTATCAGCGTGGGATCATCTTCTCCATGATTTTGGCTGAAGCAGCAAAAACTGCTCAGGACAGGTTTGGTGAGAACAACATCAATGCTGAGCAGCTGCGCTGGGGCCTTGAAAATCTGGACATCACCGCATCACGTCTTGAAGAGCTGGGTATGAAGGACATGATACCACCACTGAAGATGACTTGTGACAACCACACTGGCCACACAGGTGCATGGATGCTGGAGTGGAACGGCGAGGAGTTTGTACAGGCAAGTGACCTGCTGACACCAAACCGTGAGCTGATCAAGCCGCTTGAGCTGGAAAAAGCTGCTGACTACGCGAAGAACAATGCTCCCTGGCCGGATCGTGGTGACCTTGCGTGTAACTAAGGCCTGTTGTTTTGGTCGGGCGCGGTGGTGCCCGACCAATCTATCGAATTCAAACAATCAGAATGTTCGCGGTTAAGGCTGATCTCATGAACGCAATTGCAGAACATACATTAAAATCCGAGGCACCAGCCGCTAACCTGCAGGTTGCCGAAGACATCTTGTCTGTTAACAACATTGAAGTGATTTACGACCACGTGGTTCTGGTTCTCAAAGGTGTATCATTGACCGTGCCGAAGGGGGGTATTGTAGCTCTGCTGGGTGCGAACGGTGCCGGTAAGACAACGACCCTGAAAGCGATCTCCAATCTGCTGCAAGCAGAACGTGGAGAAGTGACGAAGGGAAATATTATATTTCAGGGAAAGCAAGTTCACTCTCTGTCACCAAACGAACTTGTTCGTCGCGGATGCATTCAGGTTATGGAAGGCCGTCGCTGTTTTGGCCACCTTTCCATTGAAGACAATCTGATGACCGGCGCCTATACCCGCAAAGATAGCAATGCTGAAATCAAGCGCGATCTGGAAACTGTGTATCATTATTTCCCGCGTCTGCGTGAGCGGCGGGGCTCTCAGGCGGGTTACACCTCTGGTGGGGAGCAGCAGATGTGTGCCGTGGGCCGTGCTTTGATGAGCCGCCCCGATGTGATTTTGCTGGATGAGCCAAGTATGGGACTTGCTCCACAGTTACAGGAAGAGATCTTTGAGATTGTGAAGAAGCTGAACAGGCATGAAGGAGTTTCGTTCTTGCTGGCCGAGCAGAACACCAACGTTGCACTTAAATACGCCACCTATGGGTACATCCTGGAAGCTGGCCGTATTGTGCTGGATGGTGATGCTGAATCTTTGCGTGAAAACGAAGACGTGAAAGAGTTCTATCTGGGTATTGGCGGAGAAGGGCGGAAGTCTTTCCGCGATGGCAAGCACTACAAGCGCCGTAAGCGTTGGTTGGCGTAATCTACATCAATTAACAGCATACCCCCCCCTAAAAACACAGGGGCTAACTGTCACAGGAAGTCAATGTATCTGGTTTCTAATAGTCCGCATATTGTTTATTGATGTAAAAGGTATTCGGGAGGAGCACATGCATTTTTTTTGTAAAGTGATTGTCGGGGCAGCGCTTTTGAGTGTGGCTTGTGTTTTGCCTGCTGTTTCTCAAGTGAAACTGGATGGCTTCTTTCTCGCTCAGGAGGCCTGTCCGGCATTTCAATCCTTCCGTAAGCAGACAAATCCGGGAAACGTTTATGTGGAGCGGTTGCGTGCCTATGAGTTGCTTGGAAAGAACAAAGAGGCAGCATCTCATTACTTCGTCCGTATAAATGGAGTTAATCCGGCTGAACGCTGGGTGGATATTTCCTGTGGTTTGCGTCTGGTTGAAGCTGACGGGGCCGGGCAAGGTGCCGGTAATGGCTCTGACGGTTCTCCGGGATCGGAAGTTGTTCGCCCACCAGTTAAGGGGCCGTCTGGTGATGCTGAGTTCCTGCTTGCTGCAAGCTGGCAGCCTGCATTTTGCCAGACACATCAAAATCTGCCGGAATGTATAAGTCAGACTGATGGCCGTTATGATGCGGATCATTTTGCTCTTCATGGATTGTGGCCGCAGCCGCAGGGTAATTTCTGGTGCGGGGTAACTGTGGCTCAGAAAAACCTGACGGATCGCGCTAATCGCCATCGTCTGAAGTCAATCCGCCTGAATGATCAGACAAGAGCAGAACTGAGCAAAGTCATGCCAGGGACGCAATCTTATCTGGATCGTTATGAATGGGTCAAACACGGTACTTGTTACAGTGACAGCCCAGAAGAATATTACGCTGAGTCTCTCGATCTTATGGAGCAATTGAACGGCTCAGCTGTCCGTGATCTGTTTGCAGCCAACATTGGTGAGGTTCTTACGACAGCTCAGGTACGCGCAGCGTTTGATGAAACGTTTGGTGCGGGCGCCGGGAACCGCGTTCAGGTGCGTTGCAAGGGTGGTTTAATTACCGAGCTCTTTATCAATCTAAAGGGCAGAATTGAACCGGATTCCCCGATGAGTGAGTTACTGCTGGCAGCGAAACCTGTGCACTCTGATTGTCAGGGCCGCGTTGATCCTGTGGGATTTAACTAAGGCGCGTGTCCAACGAAATTGCGGGAAGCTTCTGTCTCCTGCCGGGGAAGAAGTATGAGGCTATGGGAGGGCTTCTATGAGAAACCAATATTTTGACAAGCTCGAGATCCGGTCCCCGGAGGAACGTGAAGCTGATCTGGTGGCGCGTTTGCCGGGGCAGATTGCTATGGCAAAGGATGAGTCATCTGGCTGGGCGAAACATCTGGCAGATGTTGACCCTGCTGAAGTTACGAGCCGCGAAGCTCTGGCTAAGCTCCCTGTTTTGCGCAAGGCAGATTTGTTGGCAGCCCAGGCAGAAGAGCCGCCACTGGGTGGGTTCGCTACGGGAGACTTCTCCGGCTATAAGCGTATTTTCATGTCGCCAGGACCAGTCTGGGAGCCTCAGGGACCTGAAGCAGATCCCTGGAAGTCGGCACGAGCGTTCCATGCTACAGGCATTCGTCCGGGCGATATAGTTCACAACGCGCTGTCCTACCACATGACGCCGGGCGGATTCATGCTGGATCAGGGTGCACGTGCTTATGGCTGTGTGGTCTTTCCGGCAGGTACCGGCAATACTGATATGCAGGTTTCTGCAATCTCCAGCCTGCGTCCGACGGCTTACGCTGGTACGCCTGACTATCTGAAGGTTATTCTGGACCGGGCGGCCAAATTTGGTGCAGACGTCAGCTCAATTATACGTGGTCTGGTTTCTGGTGGGGCGCTTTATCCCAGCCTTCGCGCGGAATATGCCAATCGTGGGGTGACGGTTCTGCAAGCCTATGCAACGGCTGATCTTGGTATCGTGGCTTATGAAAGTGAAGCCATGGAAGGTCTGATTGCCAACGAAGATTTCATAATTGAAATCGTTCGGCCAGGAACGGGCGAGCCAGTTGCTCCTGGTGAGGTTGGAGAATTGGTGGTGACAACATTCTCTCCAACCTATCCGCTTATTCGTTTTGCAACGGGTGATTTGTCGGCGGTGCTGCCGGGTGTTTCACCGTGTGGTCGCACGAACATGCGCCTGAAAGGGTGGATGGGACGAGCAGACCAGCGCACCAAAGTGAAGGGTATGTTTGTTGACCCGGCACAGATTGAACGCCTTCGCAAAAATGCCGGCGATGAGGCCGGGCGTGCGCGTCTTTCAGTCGTGCGCCAGGGTGAGCAGGACCACATGATCCTGAAGGTGGAGACCGAGGTTGCGAGTAAAGACTTCACAGCAGCTCTGAAGAAGTCTCTGAAAGAGCATACTGGCCTGAATGGTGATGTGGAGCTTGTTGCTCCAAATACCTTGCCAAACGATGGTAAAGTGATTTCTGACGAACGTGAAGTCACTGCATAGTAGCCTTCGTTTGATTGAACTTGAGAATGCCATCTGCGTTTGTGGGCTGGTTTTTTTCTATTTTGGGTAGTTTTACCGCAATAGTCCGAAAATCACTGGGTTTGGCCTTGGCGCGGGCATTGGGAAACTCTATTTAGCTGTTGGATTGGATCTGATGCGCACAGGGGTCTCATGAACCAGAGCACAAGCGATAACGCCAAAAAGCAAGAAAACCACCCTCCGGTCCCGTCGGGAAAAGTGGGTGTTCTTCTTATAAATCTCGGGACACCCGACGGGACTGATTACTGGTCCATGCGTCGCTACCTGGCAGAATTTCTTTCAGATCGTCGCGTCATTGAATGGTCGCGCTTTCTCTGGTTGCCAATTCTCCATGGTATTGTCCTGAGCAAGCGTCCGCAAAAATCCGGAGCGGCTTACAAAAAGATCTGGAACAATAAGCTGGATGAAAGCCCGTTGCGTACAATCACACGCAGCCAGTCTGATAAACTCTCAGATATGCTTTCTGATCCTGGTGAAAACGTTGTTGTTGACTGGGCGATGCGTTACGGCGCCCCATCCATCGCGAACCGCCTTGATGCGCTGAAGGAGGAGGGCTGTGATCGTATTCTCGTCTTCCCGCTTTATCCACAGTACTCAGCTTCGACAACGGCGACTGTAAACGACGAAGTCTTCCGTGCGCTTTTGAAGATGCGCTGGCAACCGGCCCTTCGTATCGTACCGCCTTATTATGATGATGAAATTTACATCAGCTCACTTGCTGATTCGATCAGGAACAAGATCAGTGAACTGGATGAAGAGCCAGAGATGGTCCTTGCGTCATTCCATGGTATTCCGCAGAGCTACTTTGATAAGGGCGATCCGTATCATTGTCATTGTCAGAAAACGGCACGCCTTCTGCGTGAGAAGCTGGGTTGGGATGAAGCAAGGCTTCAGATTACTTTCCAATCTCGTTTTGGGCCTGAAGAATGGCTGCAGCCTTACACTGACAAGACAGTTGAGAAGCTGGCAAAAGAAGGCGTAAAACGGATTGCGGTTCTTAACCCGGGGTTTGTGGCCGATTGTCTTGAGACGCTGGAGGAGATTGCAGATGAAGCTGCCGGGATCTTTGAAGAGCATGGTGGAGAACAGTTTACGCATATTCCCTGTCTCAACGACACTTCGGAAGGTATGGCTGCGCTTGAGAATGTGGTTCTCCGTGAACTTCAGGGCTGGATCTAGAGAAACTAAGTTTTAGTCTATTATGTAAAGAAGCATAGTCGTTCTAGTGGGAAAAGGTGTTCTTCAATATTCATTCGTACAGTTGTTTCTGCTTTAAATTGGACACAACTACGATAGTTTAGATAAATTACCCCAAAGGACTAATAGATATGGATATTTTGACAGGTAGTTCAATTACGGTACTCATTCTGGTAGCGGTGATCATTTTTGTTGTATTTGCGGGTGCGAAGATGGTCCCCCAAGGCTACAACTATACAATTGAACGCTTCGGAAAATACCGGACGACATTGCGTCCGGGGTTGAACATCATCATCCCTTTCATTGACCGGATTGGTCAAAAGATGAATATGATGGAGCAAGTACTTGATGTTCCTGCTCAGGAAGTTATTACAAAAGACAATGCAACGATTACTGCTGATGGTGTGACCTTCTATCAGGTCCTGAGTGCGTCTCAGGCTTCCTATGAAGTTTTGGGTCTGAAAAATGCGATTCTCAATCTGACCATGACCAATATTCGTAGTGTTATGGGTTCCATGGATCTGGATGAACTGCTCTCCAATCGCGATGAAATCAATGCTCGTTTGCTACGTGTTGTTGATGCGGCATGTGAACCATGGGGCGTGAAAATCACTCGTATTGAGATCAAGGACATCAACCCTCCGAATGATCTGGTTAATGCGATGGGTCGTCAGATGAAGGCTGAACGTGAGAAACGTGCTTCGATTCTGGAAGCTGAAGGTGCACGGCAGGCTGAGATTGCTAAGGCTGAAGGTGTGAAGCAGTCACTCATTTTGGAAGCGGAAGGCCGGCAGCAAGCTGCTATGCGTGATGCTGAAGCCCGTGAGCGTCTGGCACAAGCGGAAGCTAAGGCCACCATGATGGTTTCTGAGGCGATTGCCAAAGGTGATATGGGGGCGATCAACTACTTTGTTGCCAACAAATATATTGAAGCGTTCGGTGAACTTGCAAAGTCACCAAACCAGAAAACGCTCGTTCTTCCTATGGAAGCAACCGGAATGATTGGAAGCCTTGCCGGTATTGCAGAAATTACCAAGGAAACGCTGAAGAATAGCGAAGCTCGCCGTTCCAGCCGCATTCCAAACACAGGCAACTCAGAGGGTTGACCGATATGCTGATTGAGCTGTTCCAAAGCAGTATTGAACCATGGGTCTGGTTTGCCTCAGGGCTTGTTCTTATTGGGCTTGAATTGGCTGTTCCTGGCTCATTCCTGATCTGGTTTGGGGCAGCGGCTCTCGTTATCGGGGCTTTGGTTGCCTATTTTGATATGGATTGGCGTTGGCAGCTTGTGCTGTGGGGTGTTCTATCCATCAGTTTTCTCCTGGTTGGTCGCCGTTTGACTACAAAAAATTATGATAAAGAAGGTGACCCGCATCTCAACAAGAGGGGGAGCCGGTATCAGGGACATGTGTTTGTATTGAAACAGGCACTGGCCCATGGAAAAGGCACGCTTGAGATTGGCGATTCTATTTGGCGCGTTAATGGCCCGGATTTGCCGGCAGGTGCCCATGTCAAAGTTGTTGGCCAGGATGGTACAACTCTACTGGTGGAGGCTGCTTCTGAAGGTGAACAGACTTAAATCCTATTGGTATGGATTGAAGTCCGGTGACAGCGGTGGCTCTTCTGCCATCAGCTGAATAGATATGCGGCGGTTTGCTGCAAGGTATGGATCATTAGGGAAAAGGGGCTCAGAGTCAGCTTTTCCCACTACAGAATGAATGTTGTTTGAAGGCAGGCCATACTCAGAAAGAATTTGTCGTGCTGTATTTGCGCGATCTGCTGACAGCTCCCAGCCGGTTTCACCTGGAGCTGTGATTAGCTGTCCTGTCGTTGTGTGCCCGGTAATGCGGACACGGTTTGGTATCTTTGCCAGGACAGGTGCCATTTTGGCAAGAAGTCGTCTTGTGATCTCATAAGGGTATTTTGACCCCTCCGGATACATTGAACGGCCTTCCTGATCCACGATCAGAATGTTCAGCCCTTCATCGTTTTTTTCAAAAATGATGTTGTTGGAGATCTCTGTGATCTCAGGCATTTCCTGAAATGCCTGCCGGAGCGAAACGGCAGCAGTTGCAAACTGTCTCGGCTTTTCGATATCTGTTTTTTGGATGGTATGAGTGTTTGCTTCCGGGCCTTGTTTACGGTTTTCCGGATGACTTTCAGTGGCAAAGTCAGAGTCTGTAATTTGTCTCTCGTAGGTGATGTCTTTCATGAATTCGCGGAGAGGTACGCCGTCAATTTCAAGAACACCAGCGCGTTTGGTCACCTGTTTGATTCCGAATGCGTCTTTGATGGAGCCCGCGACTACCTGAAGTTTTTGCTTGTCCTGCACGGAAAATGAAATAATCAGAACAAAGAAGCACACAAGCAGAGACATCAGGTCAGCAAACGTTACCATCCAGGCAGGTGCACCTGCGCGAGCTGACTTCTTTCTGCCTGCCATTGTGCTTCTCCCTTGCCCGAAGAACTAAGCGGCCGCTTCGACCGTGTCACTACGGCCTTTTTCCGGTATATAAGCCAGTAACATTTCGCGGATCAGTGATGGGCTTTTGCTCTCACGGATCTGCAATACGCCGTCGATGACAAGGGTTTGGTTGAGCTCTTCCTGCTCAAATTTGGAGTCCAGTTTATCGGCGACCGGGATACATACAACGTTTGCGATGAGTGAGCCGTAAAGCGTTGTTAAAAGTGCAAGCGCCATGGAAGGTCCGATTGTGGATGGATCATCCATAGTCGCAAGCATCTGTACCAGACCGACAAGCGTTCCAATCATTCCAAAGGCTGGAGCTGAGTCGCCAAGTGCGCGATATACACGGGCGCCCTCATTCAGGCGGGTCAGATAGAGATCACGTTCTTTTTCCATCGAGTCACGAATAAGATTGTAGTCATAACCGTCAGCTACATACTGCATGCCCTTTGCGAGGGTCGGTTCATCAATCTTGACATTTTCCAGACCGAGCGGACCTTCTTTACGAGCAGTTTCTGCAAGGTGAGCGATATTCTCGACAAGTTCACGAGGCTTGATCTTTTTATGGGTGAAAGCGAGTTTTGCCCCCATACTAAAAGCACCCAGCAACCCATTTATAGGGAATCTGACGAGTGTAGCTGCGAGGCCGCCACCGAGCACGATCAAGATGGAAGGAAGATCAACGAACTGGCTGAAACTTCCGCCCAGAAAGATAGCTACCAGCACAGTTACGCAAGCAGCGATAACGCCGATTATCGTGGCTAGATCCATTTAGCTTACCCGAATATACGCCATTAATGCGGCGATTTAACTAGCGTTAATTTGGGGCATGAAGGCTAACCAAATCCTAATAAAGGGGAAAAATCGGTTCGAGCTGCTGGAAGGTGTGAACCACAAGGCTTGCGGTGAGACTCAAAAATGCCCGGGGATGTGGACATCCCGGGCATCAGATAGTTTATTCGAAATGCGAATTAGGCAGCGCCAATTTTCAGAAGGTCAAGTGTACGGACAATTCCAACGGGTTTGCCATTGGTGACAATGAAAAGTGCGCTGATCTTAAGTGAGTTCATTATCTCTATCGCTGATGGAGCCAGAAGCGTCTCTTCTATTGTTTTTGGATTGTGTGTCATGACATCCTCAACTTTCTTATCCAGAAAGTCCGGGCTGATATGACGGCGTAAGTCGCCATCTGTAATGATGCCAATGAGCATTCCGTCATTATTGGTGATGCCTAGTACGCCAAATCCTTTTTGTGTCATCAGAACTAGAGCTTCTTTCATGAGCATACCGTTTTGCGCAATCGGTAAATGTTCTCCCGCGTGCATGACATCCTTTACATGCATCAGGCTGGCTCCCAGTTTGCCGCCAGGATGGTAGACTTTAAAATCCTGGGCTGTAAAACCTTTTGCTTCCAATAGAGCAATTGCAAGCGCATCTCCGAGGGCCAGCTGAATCAAGGTGCTGGATGTGGGAGCCAATCCATGAGGGCAGGCCTCTGGTACTTCAGGCAATGTCAGGCAGATATCAGAGGCCTGACCAAGTGCGCTGGCTGCATTGCGGGTGATCGCGATCAACGGAACCTTAAAACGGCGGGTGAAACCAAGCAGGCTTGCAAGTTCTTGCGTTTCGCCAGACCAGGACAGGGCAATAACCACATCATCTTCGGTGATCATACCAAGATCACCGTGGCTCGCTTCACTCGCATGCACGAAAAAAGCGGGAGTACCCGTGGACGCCAGCGTTGCAGCCAGCTTGGTGCCAATGATCCCGCTCTTACCAATACCAGAAACGATTACCCGACCTTTGGAGTGCGCGATCGTTTCGACGGCTTTCGTGAATGGCTCTGCCAGGCCGTTGGAAAGACCTGCCTGTAACGCATTGAGCGCAGCAACCTCAGTTTCGATTGTCTTTGTAGCAGAGTGTATCCATTCGTCAGCCGGGCGCAGAGGACGGTCTTCATGCGTTAGAAATGATGGCATATGCATTTGGCACTACTTCTTGGCTTCGCTCTAAGGAGCATAATGACGCTTTTGCAGCAAGATTCCTGCTCCAGATACGAGTGCATTGTAAACACTCTGGAGCAAGACTTGGTTTCCCTCTAACAAATCTCAATTGAAAAAACAATCATGGACAGGGCGGCTCTTGGCAGGGAAACATTAACCATGTTCGGCGAGTGTTGGGCTTGTTGAATTTCCTGCATTTGAAGGTTGATTTCTGGATTGCTTGATGTGTTTGAGCCCTGACGTTCTGAAGAATATTAATGGCAGGTCATTTCTGGCCTGCGTTCTGATGTGGGGCGCATTTCCAATATGTTATGCAGTCGCGCAAGTCGGTGACCTGGAGTTCAGGGATAGTTTTGCTTTCGATATTGATCCGGGTGCGGATTTTGAAAGACCTTCTGAAACGGATGCGGCATCCTTTGAGCCGTTGATTGAAGAAGGGCGGAGCCGCTCCGAAACCCGACCTCCTGTTCCTACCGCTGGTGAACAACTTACCGGAACTGGTCGCAGCGGTAGAGCTGCCAGGTTTTCAGAAAGAGTAGAAGCTGCTTCCCGCCTTTCACGATCAGTGGGTGAAGTCGGGAATGCTAATGAAGGTATCTTTGACGGTGAGACTGTTCAGGACCGACCTGTTGGCATTCAGCTGGGGTCGTTACGGCTGGCACAGTCGTTTGATGCGGGGCTTGGCTGGACAGATAATGCTGAGCAGGCAAATGGAGGTACGGCTGATGGCTTTTATGAAATTGATGCGGCTGTCGCTGTGATTTCTGATTGGGAGCGGCACGAACTAGGGGTAGAACTTCGAGGTAGTCTTCGAGCTTTCTTTGATGAACCTGATAATAACCAGCCTGTTGTCACCGGGCGTGGGAATGTACACCTTGATCTAGGTGATCTGACAACTGCCGATATTGACGGTGTTTATTCGTTCTCGCGAGAGGAGCGCTCTTCTGCAGAAAATGAGGCACTAACCGGGCGTACTAACTCAATGCAGGAAATTGGTGGTAGTTTCTCACTTAGCAGACAAGTTTCTTTGGTTCAGTTGCGCGGTGGTATTGGTGTTGACCGGACGGTTTACAGTGGGCAAATGAGCAGTTCGCAGCCTCGCGATAATACTGTGTTTGACGCCACTTTGCGTACATCATTAGACAAAGGAGCCGCATTTGAGCCATACTTGGAAGGTGGGTTCCTTGTCCGGAAGTACGATCAGGATTGTAATGGTGATCCTTCCTGTTTTGACAGAACATCACGCGGTTATTTTGTAAAAGCTGGAGTTCATGTTGATCGTGGACCTAAACTTCGGGGTGAGATTGGGGTTGGTTATCGGGCTGAGTATCTTGACGATGACCGTCTTGACGCTTTACAGGGACTAATTTTTGAAGGATCTTTTGTTTGGTCTCCCACACGTCGTGATACTGTGACCGTAAGCGGGGCCACCAGCTTCAACGGTACGAACATCAGTGGAGCTTCCGGTTCAATTCTCTATGCAGGTGATGTTCGGTATGCGCATGAGTTCACTCAGGATCTGGTTGGCGATGTCCGGTTTGGTTACACCTACAGAGCATATGAAGGGGTAAGTATTGTTGAGCAGGAAGGAACTGGATCCTTCAGTCTGGTGTGGGCTTTCTCCAAGGATGCAGCACTGCTTTCTCGCTATACATTCCATAGTTTTGAGAGCTCCTCGCCGGATAGCAACTACACGAGCAACCTCATTGAAGCTGGCCTTCGGATAAGACACTGAGTCCTTGAAGTGTTTCAAATTGCGTAAATGTTCTCAGGATGCATCTGGTAATAAATGACAAGTTTAAAATTGGGTTTTGAATAAAAACGGCCTTTTTTTTACCATGGTTGGCAGTCATGGCAGTAATGCTTCCGAGGGCTAAACAAAAAGACTGCGCAAAGTGCGCCTAACATACCCTCATTTGGGTGACTGGAGAAAGCAGTATGCGATTTTCTTCTTTGCCAGCTATATTGTGCGCTGGGTTTCTATTTTTCAGTAACTCCTTCGGCTTTGCTCAGGGGAGTGGTTTTCAAAAATGGATTGCAGGCTATAAGCGGACTGCTGTAGCTCAAGGCGTTAATTCTCAACTTTATGATCAGGTCTTCAAGGGGATGACCCCTGATCCGCGAATTAAGAAGAGTGCAGAAAACCAACCTGAGTTTACGCATGCCATCTGGCAATATCTGGATAGCGCAGTTTCTGCAGACCGCGTGCTATATGGGCGCAGTATGTTGGATGAATGGTCCGGGTGGCTTGATAAGATTGAGGCTAAATATGGCGTGAACCGTCATGTGGTACTCGCGATCTGGGGCATGGAAAGTTCATATGGGCGTATTCTTGATAATAAATCGATTGTTCGATCAACGCCTCGTGCTCTGGCTACTTTAGCCTACAATGGCGGCCGTCGCGCAAAATATGCACGTGAGCAACTTATTGCAGCTCTCAAAATTCTTCAAGCTGGTGATGTTTCGCCCGCGCAGATGCGGGGGTCCTGGGCGGGTGCCATGGGGCATACGCAATTCATCCCGACGACTTACCAGGCTTACGCGGTTGACATTACCGGTGATGGGAAAAGGGATATCTGGAATAGTATTCCCGATGCGTTAGCTTCTACAGCAGCTTATCTCAACAAGATGGGTTGGCAGTCGGGGCAGACCTGGGGTTATGAAGTTACTCTGCCCAAAAACTTCAATTATCACTTGAGTAACCAACGCAAGCAACAGCCTGTACTTAACTGGAGCAAGCTTGGTGTGAAACGAGCAAATGGCCTGAGTTTTCCACGTAACGCTGATATGGCCCGCCTTTATACGCCTGCGGGAGCAAATGGCCCTGCGTTCCTGCTTCTCAAAAACTTCTACGTGATTAAACGCTATAATAATTCAAGCGCTTACGCACTTGGGGTTGGCCACCTTTCTGATCGCTTATTGGGGCTTGCTGACTTTTCTGCGAAATGGCCGCGTGGTGATCGTCCTCTGACATTCAGCGAGAAAAAAGCGCTGCAGAAAGGCCTGTCCGAGATGGGCTATAAACCTGGGGCTGTAGATGGAAAAATCGGAGAGAGGACCCGTCAGGCTATTCAGGCTTATCAAAAAGCGTCAGGCCTGGTTCCAGATGGTCACGATTCAGTACAGCTTCTTAACAGGTTGCAAGGTAGAACATAATCGGGTTTTCTATTGGCAGGAAACCAATGCTGGTGGCTTGTACCTACCGGAGGCTCGAGATTATGCGGCGATCCTTTTTGCCCTTTGTGTTTGTGGTGCTGATAAGCCTTTGCTTTGTCGGCATTTCTGTTATGCCTACTGAGGTTGCAGCTCAGGTGCGGACCAATAGTACAGGCGCACAAAAAAAAGGTAACAAGTCATTTTTGGGCTGGTTGTTTGGTGACGGCAATAAAAAAGTCGAGCAAGCGAAACCTGTAAGGAAGAAGCGGCGCAGGAGAACAACGCGCAAAAGCAGGCGTACTGGCGTTGCGGCGGTGAGCGCTCCCAGGATCGTTGAAGAAGAAAAAAATAAGGACGCTAAAGTATTGCTGGTTATTGGTGATGACCTTGCGATGGGACTGGCTGACGGTTTGAAGGAGGTTTATGCCGATACGCCTTCGATTAAGGTCAAAAAACTTGTTTATCCTCGGACTGGTCTTGTTACAGATAAAAAACCGGATTGGCCAGAAGATGTGACGGCTACGCTTAAGAGTGAAGATGTTGGCCTCGTGGTTGTTTCTCTGGGCGCACGGGATAACCGGAATATCAGGGTTGTCGGGCAAGGCATTATTGATGGGCAGCCTGCGAGCTACGCTGAGGAGTTGCAGTTTCAAGGGGAAGAGTGGAAGAAGGAATACCGCTTCAGGACCGCGTCCATGGTTGCTGCCGTTCGTAATGAGCAGTTACCTCTGATTTGGGTGGGACTTGCTCCTGCAAAAGAGTATTTAACGAGCGCTAATTTTAGTTATCTAAATGATTTGTACAAGGAGCAAGTTGAACCTGCTGGTGGCATCTTCGTTGATATATGGGCTGCTTTCCAAAGTGAGGAGGGGGAGTATACGCCTCATGGCCCGGATATTACTGGTAAGCGTCGACGGTTGAGAGCGAAAGACGGGGTTTATTTCACACGGGCTGGATACCGGAAAGTTGCTTATTTTGTTGAACGGGAAATTGCGCGTATATTTGGCAGTGCGACGGCTTTCATTTTTGAAGGTGTGAAAGATGATCCGAACTTTATTGTTTTGACTGGTCGGCTGACTTCTCCTGAAGCTAGGCTCGTCGGACCTGACGATACAGGTGGGAAAGCAGCGGCGGGAAGTGACTTGTTCAAACTGACCATATCTGGAGAAACGTTGCCAGATGTTTCTGGTCGTGCTGACGATGCGAGTTGGACTGAATTTTAATAGGTGTTGTTGCAGTATTCGAGTGACTTGGTGTATCTTCTTCGAAATTTCCTATTCTGAAGATTATCTTTATGCCTTTTAAACACACAGATGACCGGCGTCACA
>CANNAV010000047.1 GCA_947502585.1 uncultured Pseudovibrio sp. | reverse complement strand
CTCGCAGACAGGGCCTTTTTCGCCCACAGGGTGGGTCAGTTTTGGATGCAAAAGGTGGGTCAATTTTCAATGCTGATCAACAGCTTAGCTGCGTTGCGCGCAAGTCCGCGGTATCCTATTCGGTCTCCACTCCGAGAATTCGGATCGACACCGCCGCCCGAGCGGTTCACGGGCGTCGAACAGAGTTCCCGCCAGCGATGATCGTGTTGATCATTTCGGCGACGGCCCGGTGCCTTTCCATTTCGAGTTCGGTACCGACCGCGTTCTCATAGGTCGCCGCGGCGTCGCGAAGAACCCCCACGATCTCATGCTCCGGCAGCAACCCGCGATCGTTCATGGCAAGCAGGAGCGCCTCGCAGATCGATAGGGCGGCCTGGCCTGCATGTTCGCTTGCGGTGGACATCTGAGTTTCCTTCCTTGGCATCGTGAACCTGAGAGAAGGTGAGATTCAGATGCATCCGTACATCTCGCAGGAATTGCTCTATGCTGGACTGATCCAGAGCAGTGTCCGAGCCGATTTCTGCTTTTGGGTCACGACATGCCGGGAGGCCACATGACATCAGTTGAACACAGCCCCCTGACCCGCAAACTTTCGGCCTTTGTCGCTTTGTCAAAGGCGGAGTTGGATGTGCTCGAGCGCCTGCACCAACGTCGCCGCTCCTTCGTTGCGGGGCGTGATATGGTGCATCAGGGCCAGTCGACTCAGGCCGCCTATATTCTATCCGCAGGTTGGGTCTGCTCCTACAAGCTCCAGCCTGACGGGACACGCCAGATTGTCGATTTTCAGGTGCCCGGAGATTTCCTTGGCTTGCGCAGCTTGCTGTTGCGCACCTCGGATCACAGTTTCGAACCTATCGTGGAAATTGAGGCCGCTGAAGTGTTGAAGAGCGACCTTCTTAATGCGTTTGCGCAGACCCCTCGCTTGGCGACCGCCATACTCTGGGCGGCGTCAAGGGATGAGGCGATGGTGGTGGAACATCTAGTCGGGATCGGCAGACGTGATGCTGACGCCCGCATGGCGCATTTTCTGCTGGAGCTGGGATTGCGGCTTGCGCTGGTGGGCATGGGGACTGAGGATGGGTATGATTGCCCGCTGACCCAGTATCACCTGGCAGATGCCTTGGGGCTTAGTGCGATTCACGTGAACCGCGTCCTGCGGCAGCTTCGCGAGAACGGACTGGTGACCTTTCGGGACGGCCGCGTGACGTTTCACGACTATGCCGGGCTGGTGGACCTTGCCGAGTTCGATCCGGCGTATCTGGATCAGAGCGGCCCGCTCCTGAAATGAGAGGGCCGCCCTCCGCAAGGCGAGGGGCGGCCAAGGTTTGCATCAGGTGTCGGATGTCACGAGAGCTTCACGCTCGCCGCATCGAGTTCCTTGTTGGTTTCGGCGTCGTTCTTCGCCGTGTTCGCCTTCTCGGCTGCCTCGTAGTGCTTGAGCGCCGCGTCCTTCTTCGGACCAGCGGGCGCCTTGTCCCACGCGGCTTTCACGGAGGTCATCTTCTCGGCAGTCTTGTTCTGTTCGGGAGTCATTGGAATTGTCCTTTCCTGGACGTTCCGAGAATAAGAAGCGCGCCGACATGCCGACCCTTTGGGGATCGGCACGCCCACACGCTTCTCGGGTACTCGGAAAAAGATGCGCCACCAAATATTCGGCGGGCACGTCTCATCTAACCGTGCCAGGGCCTCGCCGCACTGACGCAGGTTAGTCCCGGCGCCCGCGGCAGGTCGATTGCCTCTGCGGTTCTTAAATCACCACAGTTTGCTGGTGGGAAATCCTCAGCCAGGTGTCCTCATCGTTGAGGTACGTTGAGGCGCAAAGCGCTTTGTAGATCGGCACGTCGGTTTTTTCAGCCGAGACCCGGTAAGTGAGGATCGCGATGTCACCGCATCGCGTCACGCGCCGTTCGGCCATGACGACGGAACGCCAGCCGGTCCTTTCGCGAAGATGGGGCCAGATCTGGTCGCCCTGGAGGATGCCGGGCGGATAGGGGAAGACCATGACTGCGTTGGTTGCTGTGGTCGCCTGCGCACTGTCGGCGCCGCTGGTCCAGAACTGTTCCTCCATGTCCCAGAGTTTGCCCTGTTCGTGTGGAGAAAGCGTACCGGACTTGTGCGCTGCATGGTCCGGTCTCCTCGCGGTCGCGGTTGATACGGTCATTCGCCTGATCCCGACCCGCCAACCATGAACATCTGAAACAGCACAAAGATGATCGCGAGCACCGCCCAGATCGCTCCGCTTGTTCCCGGGCGGCCATCGGCCACCATCGAGGCAGTGCGCTGCAGGGCACCTGACGTCCGGCCTTCAGGAAGCAGCTGGCTCAAGTCTCGTGCGACCCTGCCATGATCGCTTGCGAGCGAGGGAACATCCTGAAACCGGGCAAGCAGCGTTCCCAACCGCGCGCGCGCGGCGTCGCGCCCCAGCGTGACCAGTTCAGCGGTTTCTTTCCATGGATCGAGACCGAGCCGCGCGAGCGTGGAGAGCACAGTCACGGCATAGCCGTTCCGGTCCTCGCCGACGGACGCATAGAGAAACCGATCGAACTCGGGCGGGTGCGGGTTGAGAACATTGAGGTCGGCCATCGCCAATCCTTTCAAGGGTTGCAGGAACGCAGATCGCCCCTGTTTCCCAAAGGATACGCGCAGGTCGGTCCCCGCGCCCTTACACAGGTCAGTGTGGGCGACTGCCCAAAGGACGGGGTCGCAGCCGGTTCGGTGCCCGGGACTAACATGCGTCAGCACCAGTCGGACGATCCCGAGGTACAAGATACTAAATCGTTCGACTGGTCCGTCCCGGACTCCAAGGGGCCGTCAACAGTGGTGAGCGACGGATCTGCCAACATCGCGGAGACCAGAGATGAACATGCGGTCGACCAGATCGACGGTGACGTTTTCAAACCCGTTCACCTTGCCGGGATACCCGGGCGATTTGCCCGCGGGCGACTACGAGGTTCTCGTCGAAGAAGAGCTTCTCCAGGGGCTGAGCTTCGAGGCCTATAGACGGACGGCGACCTACCTGACGGTGCGCGGAAGGGGCGGTCATGCAGGACGGACAGATCTACGGGCGATTTTCGACAGCGACTTGGAAGAGGCGCTGAGCCGGGATCGGGGCGCGACCGAGAAGAACAATCACAGCGAGGCGGCGCTTTCTCCGCAGGAGGACTTTAAATGAATACTCCCGAATGGCTCAAGCCCGGCATCTATGGTGCCGTGATCGGCGCGGTTTTCGTCGGCGTGGTCGGTTTTACCTGGGGCGGCTGGGTGACCGGCGGAACCGCGAATGACAGGGCGATGGCGATGTCCCAAGACGATGTCGTCGCCTCCATGGTGCCGGTTTGCCTTGAGATGGCACAGTCCGACCCAGCACGGGCCGAAAAGCTTGAAACGATCCGGGCCGCCTCGACCTATCAGCGGCGCGATGCCCTGATGGAGGCGGGCTGGGCGACGGTGCCCGGAACAGATGCTCCGAACCGCGATATCGCGCAGGCCTGCCTGGCAGCCCTTGATGTTGACGCGTCGCCGGTGCGCCCGGAAAGCGCGGTCGATGGAGGATGAACCGCGCCATGCCGATAGCTTCCCCAGAGACCACCGACCTCGAACGGCGTGTGCTGGCTCATGAACGGATCCTGCAAGCGCTGATCGCCTACATGGCCCGTACCGAACCGCGTTTCGTGGACCACCTGCGAGAACGGTTCGTGGAGCCGATGAAAGTGACCCAGCGCGAGCACGACCACCGCGAAACCGACGATTATGCGGCAGAATTCATTCGCGCTGTGATGCTTCTCGGAGAAGTGCGCGTGGCAAAGGCGAAGGAGCCGGAAAGGACCGACATGAGACCCGTGCCGCCGAAAAGCAGAGGAGCAAAGGATTCTTCCATGGACCGGCCGGCACAGCGCGGTGGGGTTCAGGTTCGCGAAAGAAACGGCATCTGGGAGGTGCAGGTCGATGGCAAGTTTCGCGGCGACTTCCACCAGAAGGAGCATGCCCTTGCGGCTGCGGCCTTGCACAAATTGTCGCCCTGATGACCCTTAGTACTCATCCGACAGTCCCACAGGACTTCTCGATCCAGGTGGCCGAGAACGAAGGCATGCCGCCGGGACTAGGTTTTAAGGGCTCCTCGCCACAAATCGCGCCCATCCGACGCGTCACAGGAACGCTCACACTTGGGCTATCGAAGACACGCGCGACGACCGATGGACTCCGGTCCGCAAAGGAAAAGCTGATAAGACACCACGAGGATCGAACGAAACACCCGCTGGCAAGGTTGATCGCCAGGATGGCATTCGTGGCCGGTATGATCGCGTCCTTCGCTTTCCCTGCGTTTGCGCAGGATGCGCCTATGCCTGCCAACGCCACCGCCAGAAGCTATGGCGAGGGATGGGAATGTGATCGTGGATACCGGCGTGACGGCGATGCGTGTCTTGCCATCATCGTTCCGGAGAACGCCTATGCCACCAACCGGACCTATGGCAAGGGCTGGGAGTGTCTGCACGGATTTCAGGAGGTCGATGACGCGGCTTGTTTTGAGGTCGTCGTTCCCGAAGGCGGCTATCTCGACCCGTCGGGACAAAGATGGAGCTGCCTCCGTGGCTACATGAAGGTCGACGACCTTTGCATCGAAGTCGTTGTGCCGGACAATGCGTATCTGTCGGCTGACTCTTATGGCGCCGCTTGGCTTTGTAACCGTGGCTACCAGATCGAAGGCGACACATGCGTCGCAATCGCGGTCCCGGAGAACGCCTTTCTGAATGGCTCCGGATACGGGCAGCCATGGACATGTGAGCGAGGCTACTTCGAACGCGATGACACTTGTGAGGCTGTCGTCGTCCCGGAGAACGCATATTTCGACGATGCGAGTTATGGCCCAGGCTGGAAGTGTGATCGCGGCTTTGCAGAGTCCGACGACGGCTGCACAGAGATCGATCTTCCTGATAATGCGCATCTCGACCGATCGGGAAACCGCTGGCAGTGCCATAGGAATTTCCAGCGCTCTCAAGGGCGTTGCATTCTGAACGACTAACGCGCGCAATCCAAATTGAAACACGGCTCACCCGCCCGAACGCTTCATGTGATCGGACCCGGGTAAACCGGCTTGGCAAAGGAATAATCATGGAATTGGACGATGTAGAAAACTCGATGACACGGCTGTCAACCATGGGTCCGCAAGCCCCACCTGACCTGTCCGCTTCCCGTCGGGCTCACACCAACAAAGATGTAACAAAAGGGGTGTCGACAGCGGTTGTCTATTGCGAGGAGAACTTCGGGCAGATCGACGGCAAGACCGCAAACGGGCTTGTCCGTTACAGTCAGGCCTACCGCATTCTTTCGGTCATTGACGCCAGACTTAAGGGGCGCGACAGCGGGCAGGTGCTGGACAATGTGAGTAACGGCATCCCCATCGTTGAAGATCTCGAGGCCGCGGTTACGCGTGAAGTGCATATACCCGACACTTTGATTTACGGGATGGCCCCCTCAACAGGGCGGCTCTCACCTGAGGATCGAAGCGTTGTTCTGAATGCGATCGGTCTTGGCATGAACATCGTGAGCGGGCTGCATGAGTATCTGAGCGACGACCACGAGATAGCCACCGCCGCATCCGAACGGAATGTCACGATCCGCGACATCCGCAAGCCGAAACCCAGCAAGGACATGCGGCTGTTTGATGGCAGTGTTGCTGGTGTCAAGGCGCTGCGGATTGCCGTTCTGGGAACCGATTGCGCCATTGGAAAGCGGACAACGGCGACCGTATTGGCCCAGGCCCTGAATGCCAGGAGCATCAAGACGGTCCTTGTCGGCACGGGCCAGACCGGCCTGATGCAGGGCGCGAAATACGGTATCGCAATGGATGCCGTACCGCCCCAATTCTGCTGCGGCGAGCTTGAAAGCGCGATTGTTGCGGCCTCTGAAGCCGAACAACCCGATATCATTTTGATTGAAGGTCAGGGCGCGTTAAGCCACCCCGCGTTTTGCACATCGGCCTTTATCCTTCGGGGGAGCCAGCCGGATGCTGTCATCCTTCAGCACGCGCCAAAACGTGCACATCGCTGCGACTTTCCCAATATGCCGATGCCCTCGTCGTCAAGTGAGATTGCCTTGATCGAAGCCTTTGCCGACACAAAGGTCATTGGTGTGACCCTCAATCACGAGGGGATGTCTGAGGCCGAAATTACCGCCACCATCGCGGCCCAATCACTCAAACTCGGGCTGCCGGTCACTGATGCTTTGGCAAGGCCAGCTGCACATCTGCTTGCTATGGTGGTCGCCGCATACCCCGGATTGACACAAAGGCCTGCAGTGGCGGCAATATGAGCTGCCCGCGCATTGAAGTGGATCTTGGCAAGATACGGCGCAACACGCAGACACTTGTTGGGCGTTTAGGCCCGCGTGGGATCAGAGTAACTGGCGTGACCAAGGCTGTCTGCGGGCATCCTGCGATCGCTCAGGCTATGCTCGATGGCGGGGCCTCAGGGCTTGCAGATGCACGTATAAGCAATGTGCAAAGGCTACGGGCGGCAGGCATGACAGGCTCTATCACTCTGATCCGTACACCGATGTTAAACCAGGCCGATCAAGTCGCTCAGTCCTGTGAAGCGAGCTATAACACAGAAATATTGGTCATTTCGGCACTGGCCGCCGCCGCGATCCGCAATAGTTCAGTCCACGGTATCATCCTAATGGTCGAGATGGGCGATCAGCGGGACGGAATATTGCCCGAGAACTTGGCTGACATTGCGCAGCAGGTCATGCAAATGCCTGGGTTAGCGTTGAAAGGGATTGGCACAAACTTTGCGTGCTTAAACGGGCTTGCCCCGACTGCGTTGCAATTGGCCGCTTTTTGCGACCTCGCGAATGAGATCGAGGGGGTCTGCGGCCCATTCCTCAAGATCGTTTCCGGTGGCGGGTCCACCAATCTGCCGTGGGCGCTTGGCAAACACGCGACGGGTCGTGTCAACGACCTCCGTCTGGGTGAGGCGATACTTTTGGGTGTTGAACCCGTGTCCGGCGACCAGATCGGCGGGATGTACACGGATGCCTTCACGCTTGTTGCCGAAGTTATTGAAACAGATGCAAAACCTCCGCCTTCCCCTATCGCCCTGATCGATCCAATACCGGAACGACTTCGCATTGAGCCAACCAGTGGTCCCTCTAAGCGCATGATCCTCGCGATGGGACATCAGGACACTGACATTTTGGGGCTTTCAATGCCTGTTGGAAGCACATTGATCGGGGCGACCAGCGATCATCTTGTCATTGGAACGTCACGATGCCTGCCGACGGTGGGTTCCGAGGTGAGATTCCAGTTGAATTACAATGCGTTGATGCACGCCATGGCCGCGCCCGACATCAAAGTAAAACTCTTGGGCGTTCCCCCCCACAACACCATCACGGCACACTCAAGGCAAGTCCGACCACTTGGCGCTGGTTTGAAAGACCTCGCTTGGTCCAGCCCACCCTAAATCACAAAGGAAACTGAAAATTGACGAAACTCACAAAAAGCAATCTGTTCAAGGTGTATGACTCCAAACCGGAAACCCCGATGGATAAGACGACGCGTGTCGTCAGACAAATGGTCGAGGAAGAAACGGAACAACGACTTGCTAAGATTTCTCGGCTACGCAATACCCGCCTTGAAAGAGAAGCGAACACGCCATCCGAAATGACAGCGAAAACAGCGCGAAAACGCGATCCTCTAGAACCGTTTCAAAATGATGATAAAGCTTCGACGAAATTGCTTTGCGTTGAGTGCTCCGCTTGGCAACAGGCACTACAATCAGGCTGAAATCGGCCTGCGCTGTTCCCAGATCTTCCTATCGCCCCAGCCGATAACAAGGATCCATCCATGACAAACGCGGAGTGTTCCCCAGAAAAAATTCACTATATCTGCCAGACTTATGTTGAAACAAAGGCTGGGCGCAACGGGCAGACTGGCCTGAAAATTGCCAAGCAACTTGAATATTCCACAGCTTCAGAAGCACAAAACAGAGCCGAACGAGAGGCTCAATCAGAGGGTTGCGCAGGCGCGGACGCCTACATGGTGACTGAAGATCCAGCCAGTGGAGAAGTTGGCGAACCGAGCTTCCTCGTAAGGCTTGGGAAGGTTCCAGAACTTGACGATTTCTAGAATCCTGAAAACGGCCGCAGTCTACCGGGACTTCCGGCTCTCCGACGGGGCGTGCATTCTTGGACGGTGATCGTGACATGACAAAGCGCGGCCCCGCGTCTGGCATGCGGGTCAGCATAGGGTGTCGTCTGCGATACAGCTTCCCCCAGCCGACGCCGCTGATCGCGCTGCTGAACGTCCACTACTCGCGCTTTGGCGATCTGGAGCGCGCCGACTATCTCGTAACGTCGCCGAGCGTGCCGCTCAAAAGCTACCGGGATGGCTTCGGCAACTGGTGTACGCGACTGGTGGCTCCGGCGGGCGACTTCTGCCTGTCGACGGATGGCATTTTCCGCGACACGGGCCGGCCCGATCCCGTCTTTCCCGACGCGCAACAGCACGCGGTTCAGGATCTGCCGTTCGAGACCCTCGTGTTTCTGCAGGGAAGCCGGTATTGCGATACCGATCTTCTTTCGGAGCAAGCCTGGCGCCTGTTCGAGACCACGGACCCCGGATGGTCACGCGTGCAGGCGATCTGCGATTTCGTGCACGGACATGTCCGCTTCGACTACATGCAGGCGAAGGCGACGCGCACCGCATCGCAGGCAATGGCCGAGCGACAGGGTGTCTGCCGCGACTTCGCCCATCTCGCCATCGCCCTGTGTCGTTGCATAAACATTCCGGCCCGCTACTGCACCGGATATCTGAGCGACATCGGTGAACCTCTGCCTCATCCGCCCGGGGACTTTGCGGCGTGGATGGAGGTCTTTCTCGCTGGTGAATGGCACATGTTCGACCCGCGGAACAACAAGCCTAAGTTTGCGAGAATTCTGATCGCGCGGGGCCGCGATGCCGCTGACGTCCCTCTGACCCAGACATTTGGTCAGAACACGCTGACGGAGTTCAAGGTTTGGACTGACGATCTGGTGTGATCTTTGTCTTATTGGCGGCGCGCCATCGTAAATCGGGTCGCCAGCCCCCATATAGGTAGTACCGATGCCAGGCATCGCGGTCCGACATGGACGAGGAGTTGGCGCCGGCCAATCAAAGGATCGATGATATGTCCTTCAAGGACCTGACCGCCAGGGCTGCGGCCGCAATGAAGCCGAAGCCCGCGGAGACCGCGAAGACCCCAGCCAAGGAGAACGAGTCGAAGGCCGCCGGCGAGGATGCGCTAGCGAAATCCAAGACATCTTGAGACGTTCACAGGCCACGCGGCCCCATTCTTAACTGGGGCGCGGACCACCCGCAGCAACAAGGGAGAGGATCACGCCAATGGAAGAACTGACGAGCAAGATCGTTGCGGTTTTTTCCCGACCGTTCACCGTTCCAAGCTTTGACGAGACGCTCCCGGCGGGAGAGTACGAGATCGAAACGGAGATGGTTTCACCCCCGGATCAACAGAATCCTGCAGCCTGGAAAGCCTCAGTCCTGGTGAAACTTCATCCCCGGACATCGCATCCGGGGCTTGCGCGGTCTCTGACCCTTTCCCTTGCCGATCTGGACTATGCCCGCGCCAGGGACAAGCTGACGGGCAGAGCGTTGTCCGACTTCTTCCTTGAGGAAATGCTGGCTGATCCGATGGTGCGCCTCGTGATGGAGGCCGACGGGGTCTCTGCAGCACATATGCGACATCTCTATTCGGGGCGCCGGACGCCCCAGTCTGACAGGGATGTCCTGGACCGGAACCCGGCGCGTCTAGGTGCACGTGACATGGCGTCAATCCATGCTGCTGAAAACGAGGGCATGCCTCCACGACCGACAGGGACGTCGGCTATGCGCACGAAAGTCAGCGCGAATTTGACATGATTACGAACAAAACCTCGGTCGACGTAGCATTTTCGGACATCGCCCGCGGAAGGGCCGTTGGCGACGTACCTCGAGAGCGTCCTTGTCTGAGATGCGATGTTGTTTTCTGGAGTGAAGGCTTTGGAGAACGGATCTGTCGGCGCTGCAAGGGGTTGAACGCCTGGCGAAACGCCGCGCCTGCTAGCCCGGGCGCATCTCGCCGCCGCTGATCCCCACAGGCGCGCGGCGTCTTCCTCAAGAACCGTACTGGAACACAATTCTGGCCTGTCTCGACATCGTTCACACCACAACCTACCGATACCGTCACGCCGTCTCTCTCGGGCCGCACAGGTTGATGCTGCGTCCCCGAGAAACACGGGAATTGCGACTTCTCTCGCATACACTCGCCATCACTCCGACGGCGACGGTAACCTGGGCGCATGACGTGGCCGGCAACTCCATCGCCACCGCCGTCTTTGACGGCCAGACAGATCATCTGTTGATCGAGAGCCGCGCCACCGTGGAACTCACCGCGCCAGCGTGGCCGGTCTTTGCCATTGCTGCCACGGCCGCCCAGTATCCCTTTGTCTACTCCGCAGATGAAGGGACGGATCTGGGTGCATTGACAGTACCGCAATACTACGACCCAGACGGGCGGCTTTCTCGATGGGTCGAGGACTTTGTCATGGCGCGTCCGACCGACACTCTGTCTCTGCTGAAGGACATCAGCAACGGTGTGTTCACCCAGATTTCCTACCAGAGCCGTGACACTGAAGGCACCCAGTCACCGATCGAGACGCTCGATCGGCGATGGGGCTCGTGCCGTGATCTTGCGGTCCTGCTCGCCGAAGCCGCGCGCACACCTGGACTCGGTTCCCGCATAGTGTCCGGCTATCTGTCCGATGCGGAAGGAAGCCTCCTTGGAACTGCGGGTTCCGGGTCCACCCATGCCTGGGTCGAGATTTTTGTACCCGGTGCCGGATGGATTGCCTTCGATCCCACGAACCGGAGCTTCGGGTCCCGGAACCTGATACCACTCGCCGTGGCCCGAAACATCGCACAGGTGATCCCGGTGGCAGGCAACTTTGTCGGAACGAACGTCGATTTGATCTCGATGGAGGTACTAGTAAGAGTGGAGAGTGCTTCGGCTCAAGACAACTCGCTTCTGGCCCCAAGAGGCGGGGCGGACATCGCGCTTGTCTGATGGCATTTCGGTGGGACTGGCTTGCGTCTGCTGGTTTAAACTTATCAATAACAATACCTTAACGGCCGGAGAAGGTTCGACGCCAGTCCTGTTCCCTCCGCCACTTGCCCTAGAGAAACGTTTCTCCCGATCCGGCTGCGGCCGGATTTTTCCGTTGTTTTCGAGGGTTATGCACGAGGGGCCGTTCACCGGCCCCGGTGCGAAGAGGGCCCAAAGCGTTCTCTACGGGCTGATATTCTCCGGACCTGTTGACTGCGCTGCTTTAGTGAAGTTCCACAAGTGGATGATATTATTATTATACTCCGGTCACATGGTTTCATTTGGACAGCGGTCTCGTTTGGTTCAGCGGCGACTAGCGTCAGAATTTCTCAGGCCATTATCCTCTCTAGGCGTTGCTTCCGGCGCTCCCAATCCGGCATCACCCGGTCCAGCAGGTCAAAGAAAGCCGTGCCGTGGTGTGGCTCAGCGATGTGGCAAAGCTCGTGGGTAATTACATAGTCGATGGCGTCAACCGGGGCCTCGACGAGACGTCGGTTCAGCAAGAGACGGTGTGCCGGCGACATTGACCCCCAGCGTTGTTTCATCTGGCGGATGATCATCCCTTTCGGCCGGAATGCTTCGGGCTCCGGGAAACGTTGCAGACTTTGTTCGACCTGCTCTGCGAACTTGACGTGGGCTCGGTTGCGGTACCAGCCCTCAACCATCTCGCGAGTAATGTCAGTTCGGTTCGGTCGAAGTGTCTCAACCACGATATAGCCGCGAATGAGCTTTACGCTTTCTCGCACGTTCGGGACGACTTTCAGTCGATATTGTCGGCCAAGATAGAGATGCGTTTCGCCCGCTATGAAACTGCGTTCCGGAGTGCGCGGCAGAAACTGCGTGAAATACCTTTGCTGCCGGGTAACCCAGGCTGCCCGTTTTCGAAGCTTCTGTTCGATTGCCTCAGTGCTCGCGTCCATGGGTGCCGTGATGACAACTGAAGCATCGGGGTTCACCGCTATCTCAAGGGTCTTCCTTTGGCGTCTGACTACGCGATATTCGATGAGTTGCTCGCCGTATTGCAGGTGATTGCATTCTGCTGTCATCCCGCGAACCTTGCACGCGCCAGATCCATAATTTTGAGCTCAATGTCATCCAGTACTTCGACCGGTAATTCGATCCCTTTTTGATCACGCAGGACATCGAAGAAGAAGTCGTCAATTGCGTTACGCAGGTTATTCTGCGCCACGTCGTTAGACCAGATGTCCACAATCAGGTGGGCCCTGATGATCCCGACGATATCCAGGGCGATGTGGGCTGCATCGTCGCCACTGACCTGCACACCGCCACTAGTTGTTAGCCGGGTATCCAGAACTCCAAAGAAAGCTTGAGCATCGTCGTCGCCCCGGATGGGCTCAGGCACTTCGCGGCCGCGATCCTTTCTGGCGACCTTGCTCGCCAAATCAACGACGCTGTTCAGATAGTCGCGCTCTGAAAGGCGGCGTTCCCGGTAGGCGCGGATCGTGTCCTCAAGCAGCTCCGAGAACTCGCGGTAGAACGTGGGGTCCTCCTCCATCTTTTCGGTGATGGCGCGGCGTGTGGCGCTGGCAATGCGATCCGCTCGCGACGCCTCCGAGACACCTGTTTCTTCGACAACCGCCTTCAATGCATCGGGATCGTTGATGTTGACCACTTCGATGATTGTTTCCGCTGGCAATGCAACGACGTGGTCATCAAGTAGTTTCTGAATCTTCGGTTCGAACTCGCGGACATCAACGGTTTCTTGATACCGGAGTTGAACCGAGCGTCTCAGTTCAGAGAACTGCTTCCAGTCACGCTTCAACCTGTCGATTTTGGCTTCGTCAAAGACATCGAACAGCTTGTCTGATGATAAAGATATGTGGAGGCATCGGCTGAAGGCCCGAAGCCGTGCATAGAAATCCTGTCGCAGGGCTTCATCACCAAGAAGTTGTTCGAACTGCTCCATATCCTTCTTGTTGCGGACGGGCTTGAAGATATCCCAGAGCTGGTCGTGCAGTTGGGGGAGTTTGCGGATCTCCTCCCGGACGTCGTGGACCGTCCCGGCAAGGTCCGCAGCCTCATAGCCCTCAAAAGCACTGTAAGTCGTCAGGGCGCTGTCAAGTTCACCAAGCAAGCCCTCATAATCAACAATGAACCCAAATTGTTTTTCTGTGTCCCCGTCCTCGTACAGGCGGTTCACGCGCGCGATAGCCTGAAGCAGATTGTGCTCCTTCAGCGACTTGCAAACGTACAAAACCGTGTTTCTTGGCGCGTCGAAGCCGGTCAACAACTTCGATACGACAATGAGGATTTCGGGATCCCCTGATCCCTTGAAGGCGTCGATTATCTGACGGTTGTATTCATCCTCGGTTTTGTATTGGGCCATCATTTTCGACCAGAAGGCGCGGACGACGTCCTTGGATTCCTGATCGACTTCTTCGTTCCCTTCATTGTCGTCTGGCGGTGAGATGACGACTGCACTCGAGACGTGACCAATCTCGTCGAGTACTTCCTTGAAGCGCACAGCTGCTGCCTTCGAAGGGGCTACCAATTGCGCCTTAAATCCGGTGCCCTGCCAATGTTGGCGAAAATGCTCTGAAATATCGAAAGCTTTTGCCCGGATTGTCTGCCCTGTTTTGGACAGCGCGTCCATTCGCGAAAACTTACCCTTCAAATCAGCTTTCTGGCTATTCGTAAGGCCCTCACTGATCTTTTCAAACCAGCGATCGATGACATTGCCGGTGATCTGCTGTTCAACCAGCCGCCCCTCGTACAAAAGTGGGACCACCGCCTCATCGGCAACCGCTTCATCGATGGCATACCGGTGGATCAATCGACCGAATGTCGAGAGCGTGTTCTTCTCTTTTTTGAGGAGAGGAGTGCCAGTGAACCCCAGATAGCAAGCCTGTGGCAGAAGCCTGCGCATCTTGGTGGCGAACTGGCTGTGACCGCCGTAGCGACCTGTCTGTGTACGGTGGCTCTCGTCAACGAGAACGAAGATGTTTGCATCCTCGTCCGCAGCTTGGCTGTTTCGCAATGCTGTTTCGAACTTGTTGATGATCGTTGTTACCAAGGGGGCCCGATCACGGATGAGTTCAAGGAGATGGGATCCACTTGTGGCGCGAATTGGCTCAAGATCACATGACTTGAAGGTATCCTTGATTTGCTTGTCGAGATCGTCTCGATCGGTGACGATCAGGATTCGCGGGTTCCGGATAGTTTTATCAAGTGCCAGCGAGCGGCCCAGCATGACCATGGTCAACGATTTGCCCGAGCCCTGCGTGTGCCAGATTACGCCGCCTTTGCGCGCACCGTTGACATCGAATTGCTTCACGGTCTCCACCGCGCGGCGGATGCCGAAAAACTGCTGATGACGCGCTACTTTCCGAACGCCGCCGTCAAAGACTGTGAAGCGCCGGATGAGATCGAGCAGCCGTTCAGGTCGGCAGAGCGCATAGGTCGTGCGATCCTGGGCCGTGACAGCGCGATCTCCCTCCGCGGCCATTGCCTCGAAATATGTTCGGGCGGTCAAGAAATCACCAGAGAAGATCGCGTCCTTCTCGGCGGTTGTCAGGTCGCGGTTGGCGAGCGGTGCGATCGCCTCGTCGGTATCCTCTTCATCCCGCCAAGTTTGCCAGAACTGCCGTTTGGTCCCGACCGTGGCATACCGTGCTTCGGACCGCTTCATGCTGAACAGCAGCTGCGCAAAGTGGAAAAGCTGCGGGATGTTGTCTTCGTGTTGGTATCCGATCAGTTGGCTATCGGCTTTTTTCAGGCTCTCGGTCGGGCGCTTGTTCTCAATGACCAAGACCGGGATGCCATTTACGAAAGCGACGATGTCGCATCGCTTGGTTTGGGTAGTACCTGTGCGCTCAACGGCGAACTCCGCCGTGACATGAAAAACGTTGTTGTCGGGATTCTCCCAGTCGATGAAACGGAATGAGTAGCTTTTGGAGTCGCCGTCGATCGACTTCGTGATAGTCGTGCCGAGGACAAGCGTATCATAAATGTCCTGGTTGGTGCCCCGCAGGCCCTTGAGCCGGTCGGGCGTGGGCTTGAGCCGCCGCATTGCCTCATGCGCATCTTCCAGATCGAAACCATAGTCCCGCCCACGATGGGTGAAACGATTGATCCGCATCAGGCTTTCGACGAGCACGTCGTCCAGGACAACGTTCCGCTGACGCCCGCCACGTAAGGAAAGGGCCTCCTCCTGGGACAGCGGTTGGAAACCCATCGCAACCAGGAGCTGGATCGCGGGGATCTGTGACTGAAATTTTTCGGCAGCGTTAAAGGTCATCGTCCGGTCACCACAAAGCATTTGAAATCAGAAACGGCCTTATCGGCCTGCTTACTTGTCAGCGCTTTCCGGCAGAACTTGGTGATACGCTGTGTCTTGCCCGAGGCAATACCTCGACGGAAGCAGGTGACGTCGAAATTGCCAGAAGTCGCTGGTGTGACTTCGTAGGCATACTCGTATGAGCGATCCCGCCCAAACTCGTTGCCAGTTGCATCCACACTCCAATGACCCGGGAAATTCAGTTTCTCGATTGCCCGTCTCATTTCGAGAGAGCTGGTGTAGCGCTGGTTGGGATCGGGGTGGACGGCTTTTAGAACGACGCGACGGACAGAGGCCGGGATGTGGCTGGGGAAATCCTTCGCCGTCAGCAGACGGCCTGCATCAATCTCATCCTCATAATCTGCGCGTCCAACACTGGCCCGGATCGCCTGAAGGTGGTTCAGGCCGAGCAGAAGCCGAGCCAGCGTCATCCCCACCTGAAAAATATCGGAACTGACGCCAACATTGCCTGTTGCGCGAACTTCAGGGGCACGATGAAGAAGGTAGGCATTCGGCGCAGCTACGGGAGCGCCATTGGTGGACACGCCCGTGATGCCGTAGTCCGACAGCATCGCTTGCTGCTGCGCGCCGATCAGGATGTTTCCGGGCTTGATGTCGTTGTGAAAAAAGCTCCGCGCATGCAGATAATCGAGGCCTTGAAGGATGTCGCGAGCGATCTGAAGCACGCCCGGCAGGGGCAGGAAACCGGCCGGGTTCGCCAGTGTCTCAACCGATCCATTCGAATGGTAGTCCATGGCAAGCACCACGACATCGGCACCATTGACGTTAACGACATCTGCCTGATGAATGTGGACTAGGTTGTTGTGGGACAGCAGGTTACCGATCTGTGCCTCGCGTAACCGTTCGTCGACCGAGATCCCGGGCCTGAGGATCTTGACCGCGAATTCCCGTCGGAGCGCCATGTCGCTGGCCAGCCAAACCTCGCCAAACGAGCCTTGCCCGATCTTGCTGGTCAGGTGGTATTTGTACAACTGCATGGTCGGGGCGAGTGTGACGGGAACAAGCTGGTTCATGGGTGATGCAGCCCCCACCATGCCGCATTCACAGCGTCGGCCATCTTTGTGTCCCAATACTTGTCTGTCTTGCCGACCCGGTTCTCTGCGTGCCGCTTGGTGTCCTTGCTGGTCGTCGCAATCGATCCGTAGATCTTGATTTCGACCGGGATGCCGCGATGGGCGCACGCGAGGACAACGGCGGCGTCGTTGTAAGCAGAGCGGCGCTTTGCCTTTGTGTCCTGACGGGTGAACTCGTTCTGCTTAATCATCACTTTGTCGATGCCCGGGTGCGCATCGAAGACCGCCAGAAGTTCGCGGTACATCCAGTCCAGCCGCTCGGCATCCGCGTCTTCGGTGATCGACGCGGGGACGGACAGCTTGTTGTCGCTGGTGGCGTTTTCCAACACATAGGCACCGCCAACCTCCGACACGACTGCGTAGCGGGGGGCCTTCGGGTCGCCGCGAAATCCCAGAACCTTCATGCCAATACCTTCTCTGAATTCACGCGCCACTCGCCCGTTAGCAGCTTCTGCATCAGCCCGCGTTTCTGGCGCTGCAATGCAGCGCGAAGCTCAACCGTCTGCTGGATTTGCAGCTCGGCGGCGTCCAACGTCGCGGCAATCGCCTCTTGGTGCTCCAGAGGAGGACACGGAACCTCCAAGTTCAAGAAATCCCGCTTATTCAGAACTCTGTTCCGCCCGGCGCCTCCCGGTGAAACTAGGCCGAGCAAATGTGTGAACCGAGATGTTCTAAGCGCGTGGCGAAGGAAACGGTCGTTAACCTTTCTTGTCTGTGGTACAAAAGTAGGAAATCGATGCGACACCAAATGCCCATTGTGTTCGGGAGGGACCAAGGCAATCGCTCCCTCCCATGCAAAAGTGATATTGACGATGATGTCGCCGGCTCTCACCTCAAAAAGCGTATCCATCGCCACGGAGTCAGGGTCCTCGATCACACGCGCGAATGTACCCTTGCCATGGCTACGGATGCTTAGTGCAGTGTAACTCGAGGAAGGTCGAGGAACTGGCCTCTGCACTGGCTGAATCATCTCTTTGAGGGTGGTGCTTCCTTCCCCTGTCCATTCGATCAAGCGATTTCGTAGACCTCTGTATTGCTTTTCGCGGAGCTCTACCTGCCGTCGTAGCTTTTCGAACGCTTCGTCCCAGGTCTGCAGGATCTCGGCGATCTTGCGCTGTTCGGGCAGTGGCGGAAGCGGAAGCGGGAAACCCTTAAGGGCATCCATATCGACTCCGGTCTGACCAGATGAGCGCCGCGACAAAGTGTCGATGAGTTGGAATAGGCGGTCCTGTTTCAGCGTGTAATACATGAAGTCTTGGTCTAGCTTCTTATTTCGAGGCGAAGCCTTGATTAGAGCTACGTTGTAGGCACCAGATTTTCCGCGATAGATCTGGAAAACAGGTGGTCCATAGCGACCAATCATTACGTCATGTTCTTGGAAGGTCTTGTGACGCTCTGTTTCTGGAATATAGGTCTTAAATTGGTCGGTTTTGAAGTCCCGTGTTTGCACAAGCCTAATGTAACCAGGCTTTTCTGCGAACACGAAAGTCGACCTTGGAGGCTGTGTTCCACCCTCAAAGCGAATGTGGTCGCCGATGGTGTCGAAATTCCAATTGGAAGGATTTTTTTTCTCTTCAGACATTCACGCCGAGCTCCCGAAGAAAGCTGGCCATCTTAGCTCGCACGTCAGACAGTTCCGCCTCGATCCGGTCGATGTCTTTTTGCACAGCGGCCACGTCCACCTCGTCCTCCGGTTCGAAAGTATCAACGTAGCGGGGTATGTTCAGGTTGAAGCCATTTTCGGCGATCTCTTCAGAGCTGGCGTTGTGGGAGTACTTGGCCACCTCAGCGCGGTTCGCGAAAGTTTCAAGAATCTTTGTCACATGCGCATCTTCCAAAACGTTAATCGTTTTTGCGGATGTGAACTCGCGGCTTGCGTCGATGAACAGCACATCGCGGCGGTCCTCATTCGCGCCACCCTCTTCGCGGGAACGGTCGAAAATCAGGATGGCCACCGGAATGCCGGTGGTGGTGAATAGGTTGGCAGGCAGGCCGACAACGGCATCGAGCAGGTTTTCCTCTATCAGCGCCTGACGGATGCGCCCTTCGGCCCCGGCGCGGAATAGCACGCCATGAGGCACGATCACCGCCACCCGCCCGGTCTGGCGTTTGGCGATCTCGATCATGTGGGTGATAAAGGCATAGTCGCCCTTGGACTTCGGCGGCACACCGCGCCAGTAGCGTTTGAACTGGTCGCTGGCGGCGTCCTCGGCCCCCCATTTGTCCAAGGAGAACGGCGGGTTGGCCACGACCACGTCGAATTTCTGAAGGTGGTCACCCTCCACCAGCGCAGGGCTGTTGAGCGTGTCGCACCATTCAATGCGCGCGGCATCGCGGGCATGCAGGAACATGTTCATCCGCGCCAGCGCCCAAGTGGCCCCGTTCACCTCTTGCCCATAAAGGGCGAAGTTCTCGGAGCCGACTTCCTGCGATGCCTGAATCAGAAGCGAGCCAGACCCGCAAGCCGGATCGCAGATCGTATCACCGGGTTTGGGGGCGGCAAGTTTCGCGAGAAGGCCTGAAACGGCAGAGGGCGTATAGAACTCGCCCGCCTTCTTGCCCGCGTCCGAGGCGAAGCGCGAAATCAGGTAGATGTAGCACTCGCCTATGATGTCCTCGTTGACCCGGCTGGGGCTGAGGTCCATCGCCGGTTTGGCAAAATCCTCAAGCATGTTCTTGAGGCGGCGGTTCCGGTCTTTCGGTCGGCCAAGGTTGGATTCCGAGTTGAAGTCGATGTTGCGAAAGACCCCTTCGAGCTTGGTGCGGTTCGCGTCTTCAATCCGCTCAAGGGCGACGTTGATCAGTTCGCCGATATTTGCCTCGTTCCGCTGACCATGAAGGTCATAGAAGCTTGCGCCCTCGGGCAGGATGAAACGCTCACGCTCCAGCCTGCGGCGGATGCGGGCTTCGTCTTCGCCGTATTGTTTGCGGTAGTTGACGAGATGATCGTTCCAGAGGTCCGAGATGTATTTCAGGAACAGCATCACAAGAATGTAGTCCTTGTACTGCCCGGCATCGACGACACCCCGGAAGGTGTCGCAAGCGGCCCATGCGGTCTGGTTGATTTGCTGTTGGGTAATCTGGTCGGTCATTGCGGGTATCCCTGTTGTGGGGCGAGCCTGGCCCGCTCGCTTAAAATGAGGCTATGGAACTGAGCGCGACGGTCGGCGAGTTCTCGCAAGAGGCCGCCCTCACGTCGTGCGAGGGCATCGACGGTCGCGATGTGGTGCTGGGTTTCGAGGTCAGGTAAAGGGATTTCCAGCCGCTCCAACACAGCTTTCGGTATCATGCGCAGGCTTGTTCCCTGAGCCTCGGAGCCGAGCTTTCGCTGCGCGTCGGGTTGATTGATCGCCCAAGCGAGATACGCGGGAAGTACGCGTTCTTGATCCGGGCGCATGATGATAAGTGGAACAATGACAGCTGCGGGCTCACTGAGCGCGGCACTCACGACGGCTGCAGTGTTCGGCTCGCCGCGAGATCTGAAGATCACCTCACCGCCTCGGACAAGGTAGCGATCCGAAAGGTCTGCGAGATCATATCGCAGCAGCGAGCTGTCAGAGACGTCGCCGTGCGGACTTACGTCACGCAGCTGGATGGCTGGCACGCCGCCTTCGGGAATTGGCTCTAGTCGACCGCGCGCGGTGTAGCCTGAATAGATGTCGCATAGCTCTCCGAGCTGCATAGCCTGAACCTCTGTATTTCGATTACAGAGATTTAGGCGGTGCGGGTCGTGCTGTCAATCCCCGAGATGCAGTAATCGCCCTACAGAGAAATATGCTCGCCTCTGATCGCTCCAATCAAGTGGAAACGGGTTTATCAGAGTAGCAAGCGTAATCTCGCGGCCGTGCTGACCAATCAGGATCGATTCGACGACGTCAGGGGCCAGCAGAGTGATGCGCAGCACGCGCGTCATGTAGGAGAGTGCTATGCCTTCGCGATCTGCGAGCTCGGCGATGGTCGTGAACTCCCCCGACTCCAAGATCCGTTTCCAGCGAAACGCACGTGCCAGCGCCTTGACCAAAGTGTTGTCCATCTTGCGTTGGCTTGATGCCCCATCCGGCAGGTGCATTTCCTTGCGGCCGCCTCGTTTCACGAGGCGGAACGGGACACGCACTGTCACCGTTTCCGGTGCTGGCGTCGCGCGAGTCATGCCGCCGTCCCGAGATCAGCCATCATTTCGCGCGCCAGCCCGGTCAGACCGTCCATCCGAAGGCGAACATTCAGCCCGTCCGTGCCAATATCAATCCGCTCGACCAACAGTGTCGCGATGCGCGCCTGCTCTGCGGGGAAGAGTTCATCCCAGAGCGGATCGAGTCGGGTCAGTGCGTCGCGGGCATCGGCCTCGGTGATCTCGCCGTCCTGTGCGCATGCCGCTTTCCATGTGCCCGCTACGATTTCGGGTTGGCGGAACACGGCGCGGAGCTGGTCGATGACGGCGGTTTCGATTTCGCCCGCTGGAACCCGGCCAACCGGGCATGATCCGGCACCGTGCTTCAGCACTGATTGACTGACGTAGTACCGGTACAGCCGACCGCCCTTGCGGGTGTGTGTCGGCGAGAAGGCCGCTCCGTCGGGGCCGTAGAGCAGACCTTTCAGCAGCGCAGGAGTGTCGGCGCGTGTGCGCGCGGCGCGCTTGCGGGGGCTTTCGGTCAGGATGGCGTGGACTTTGTCCCAGACTTCCTTGTCGATGATGCCATCGTGCTCGCCGGGATAACTGTCGCCCTTGTGTACGGCCTCACCGATGTACGCGCGGTTGTTCAGCAGGCGATACAGGTACTTCTTGTCGATCCGGTTGCCACGGCTGGTCTGGATACCACGCGCCGCCAGTTCCCGCGCCAATTCCGTGCCCGATCCGATCTCGATGAACCGGGCGAAGATCCAGCGGATGTTGGCGGCATCGGCCTCCTTGATGATCAGCTTCCGATCCTTCACCTCGTAGCCCAACGGTGGCACGCCACCCATCCACATGCCCTTCATCCGGCTGGCACGGACCTTGTCGCGGATGCGCTCGGCCGTGACCTCGCGCTCGAACTGGGCGAAGCTGAGCAAGATATTCAGCGTCAGCCGCCCCATGGACGTTGTTGTGTTGAACGATTGGGTGACGGACACGAAGGTCACGCCGTTTCGGTCAAACACCTCGACCAGTTTGGAAAAATCCATCAGCGACCGCGACAAGCGGTCTATCTTGTACACGACGACCACGTCGACCAAGCCATCCTCGACGTCCGCAAGCAGCCTTTTCAGGCCGGGGCGCTCCAGCGTGCCGCCGGAAATGCCGCCATCATCATACTGATCGCGGACCAGCACCCAACCCTCCGACCGCTGGCTGGCGATATAGGCCTCGCAAGCCTCCCGCTGGGCGTGAAGGCTGTTGAACTCCTGCTCGAGCCCTTCCTCTGAGGATTTACGGGTGTAAACGGCGCAACGCAACTTTCTGACGATTGGTTTGGTCATGCGCCCCTCCGATGGTTTTTCAGGCCGAAGAACACCCAGCCGTTCCAGCGCGTGCCGGTGATGGCGCGGGCAATGGCCGACAGCGATTTGTAAGGGCGACCCTGCCAGTCGAAACCGTCAGCAGTGACGGTGACGAGATGCTCGACGCCCTGCCATTCACGGATCAGCCGTGTTCCGACGATAGGTTTCAGGTCAGCGCGGATGCGGCTCTTCTTGCGGTCGCCACCGTCCAGCTGTTCGCCGAGAGCTTCCAGCCGCTTCACAGTTTCCGGCTTCAGGCCGCCATGGGCCAGTTCCCGGATGCGGTACGCCAGTCGGCTCTCGAGGTAGCGACGATTGAACGGCGGCGGCTCGCTGTCAAACAGCTCACGCCATTGTTGCTTCAGGTCTGGCGTCGACGTGGTCTTGAGCGCGGCCAGGCGGGCGGGGATGGGATCTTGTTTGGTCATGCGTTTCTCCGTTGAGTTGGAGTTGCATGACGCCATTGGTCGGGCGGATAGTGTAGGCAACTTTCTCTAATATCGTCAGATACTTCCGCCCGATCGCGCATCCGCAGGCGAACCAGCCCGAGAGCCAGCAGGCCACACAAATCGGCACGGCGTTCCGCTGGGGTCATCTGGTTGGGTGGGAATGGATTGGGTCGTTTCATCTCTTTAGCAGCCGTGATTGATGATGTTGTTACCAATCAAAAGCCAGCCCGAAGCCCCTTGTGGGACATGCCGCACCCTGTGGCTACCTATGAGCGCGAACAAGTAGTGAACATCACCTCTTGCGAAAGAAAGTTTCGTCAACGATTATCGGAGGTTGAATCAGGTAGAGAGCAAACATTCGTTGAGGTGATTTCATGGCGCGCAAAGCAATTCGGATCGGTCCCAATATTCTTGCGTTGATCGAAGATGCGCGTATCGATCTTGCCCGAGCAGCACTCTCCGTCCGAGAGGGCGAAAACGAGCCAGATTTCGCCCTGCCAGATAGCCCATCTGACCTGACAGGTGACGATGCCGTAGAGGCGTTTCGGTTGGACCTCATCCAAACGCTCTCTGAATTTGATCAGGATGAACTGCGACCGGCAGAGCAGCGATCACGTAGAATTCGGGCGCTCGCAGACGGAAAGGGCGTGACCTCCCTCACGACGATTATCAAGCAGCAACTCGATGATACGCAGTCACAGGAGTTCGACCGACAACCAGACCAGATCTGCAGAAGCATTTGGACCTATCTCAATGCGCGCGAAACGTTCGAGGACGCGGAAAGCTTTCATTTTGCTCGACAATTTCGTGAGCACGGAAAGCTTTACGACGCCTTCGAGGTCGAGCTTGAAAATCATGTAGCCCTCGATGCGACCGCAATCGACGAGACGGCACTGGCGGCCAAGATCAAGGGGGTGCTCGAGCTGAAACCCGAGATTTCCTGCACGGTGAAAGCGCTCGATCTGCCCGCAACTGAAACACACCCCGCGTCCATCATGCTGATCGTCCGGCATGGCGGGCCGCTGTCGAGCGTCTATGACCATCGACACGACGGACGCAGGGGAACCATCTATTATCGACCACCCAATGAGGCGACGCTGATCTACACGCCATCGCTTCGTCAGATCGAGGTCTGCGCGGACAGCCCTGTGGTGCGCCAGACGGTCAGCGACTCGTTCGCTGAAGTTGCCCTCGGCCACGACATCTCCCAGAAACCGCTGACCTGGAAACGCTACAACCTGTCGCGGTTTCGTACCTCGCTTCGTCTGCAGCCGCCGGAAATCGATGGTTATGCATTCGCGTTTGTCCGCGTCGTGGAAGCCGAGATCCGGCTCGGGATCTGGCGCCGCAAGCTGCAACTGAAGGTCGCCGTAGATGACGATATTGAAGAGGTTGCGGACAAGTATCTTGGGGCCCGGAACATCTTTCGGCGCGCGGAAGCGTTCAGTCGGATTGCCATTGCTGTCGCCTACAACCGTGTCGGTGATGAAAAGGAGCGGACGCTCAATCTCACGATCTCCGGCACGAAGAGCTGTAACCTGCAAAGCAAGACGGATCCCGAAGAGCGCGCCCTGGGATTCGCTCTATTGAAAGAATTGGGGATCCTGAGCGCATTCCGGCAGATCGCGCCCGATGACCTTCAGACAATCTTCCCCCAACTGGTGCAACTCCATGACCGCGTTGAAGATGAGGTCAGCGGAGGATACTTGCTGGAACTCGGGCTCGACGCCAGTCGCCTGATCGAGGGTGGGCTGCTTGAGCGACGCGACCGTCAGGATGTGGTCCTGATCGACGATGACGACCTCGACGGCGAAGGCACCGTGAAGCCGTCGGCGACAGAGGGCATGGTCAACACGGTGGGCCCGTTCGGCGAGGACGCAGGCAAGCGCCCGGTGTCGGATGTCGAGATGTTCGCGATTAACGGCCAATGGCTTCACGAGACCATCATGCGGCTGATAAAGCCGCTGTTGAGCAAGCGAACAGCCCAGATCCTCGACCCGGACCTGACCATGCTCGGCGCAATGCGGGTGGATGGTGCCGAGGTGCCCGTCTATTTCGCCCGGCGCCTGAATGACCCGAAAACTGCCCAAAGGCTGGACCTGGCTGTCAATCAGCATTGAAAATTGACCCACCTTTTGCATCCAAAACTGACCCACCCTGTGGGCGAAAAAGGCCCTGTCT